>NZ_CAJNOB010000007.1 GCF_905250085.1 Candidatus Methylacidithermus pantelleriae | reverse complement strand
CTCCCTCCCTTTCCCCACTCGACCGCGGGAGAAACAGGCAAAAAGACCCGCGACCGTAAACGGACCCTCGTTCCAGTGCACAGGTTCCGGACTCAATCGTGCAAGCTCCTCTTGCACCAATACGAGTTCTTCTGGACGGGAAGGCCACAAAGAACTGGTTTGCAAGGCCCTGGAGAGTTCAACCCAAATGGCGAACAACTTGCTGCCAACCTAAATCCCGGCACCGTCGGAATAGTTTTCCCATGTAACCTCAGAATCCGCTACAGGGCTCCCCTGGAAAACCTCGGCAAGCGTGGCTCGGTCCATCATGCGAGCCACATAGTTTCGGATATCCAAGAATACTCGCCGAAACCGGCACACCCCTTCCTGGCTACATCGCCGATATCCGGTTACCGAAACACAATCAATCGGAGCAAGAATCCCATCAAAATGCCGCACAATCTCCCCCATGGTGATCTTATTGGGGGGCTTTGCCAAAAAATAGCCTCCACGCTTTCCAGGGAGACTTTCTACCCATCCTTTTTCCTTAAGATCCAGCATGATATGCTCTAAAAACCGCTTAGGCACATCATTCCGGCGCGCTAGTTCCCGGATAGGGATCGGACCTCGACCGTAGTACTCCACCAGTGTAAAAAGCGCTCTGAGCGCGTAATCAGTCTTACGCGAGATTTTCACAGTCTTTTCTCAAAAAAAGCATACCGCAAGCACCTAGTGACAGCAACGAAGCCGTCTCATATGCTCGTTCCGCCTTCTCCCAGTCACTGCCTGGCTATAGATGTCTCTTTGTCTCCCTTTTTCCAACGCTCGTATGCCAGTTGGGAATCATAATAAAGCTCCTTCCATCCCGCTAACCTTTGGCGCCAGATTCGTTCCAGTCGTTCCACGCCTCCTGGTAGCTCGTCCCAGAACTTCGCATAGACCCGGCCAGACTTGCGCTCTACCAGTACCGAGACCAGGCTTTCCGCTTGCCCGTACGCAGCTCGATAGGCTGCTAGCTGAAGTCCACGCTCTTCGTAAAGCTTTCGTTCAAAATCCGCTTCGGTGGGAGCAACACCATTCCGGAAATCCACGAATTTCATGTCCACCACCGCTTTTTTCTCTCTTCCCCCAGAGGCAAGGACTAAAACGGCGTCCAAAGTACCGGCATATCCCTCCGGCGCAACCACAGCCTTTTCCGCTTCGATCACTCTGGCACGATGGTCCGCAAACCATTGTCGATACGCATGGACAGCCTTTTGGAGATGCTCAGGAATGTTCAAGGGTTTTCCCTTGTGAAAACCCTCAAGCAGGGCATGGGCAACCGTTCCCTCCTCCTGCCGTGCCTGGCTCTGGTCCTGAGCAAGCCGCACCCCAGATGCGATCGCCTCTTGGACGAGCGCCTTCGGATGCTCTTTTACGTATCGGAGCGTCTGTTCGATCACCTCCCGTACAAGAAAGGACCGAAGTTTGGCCGCGTGACCGAATCGCCAGGGCGCTAGCACAGTCGTTACGGAAGGGAGCATTCCCAGCTTCTGAGCTTCATTGGGGGAAAGAAACACCCGAGCTGCACCGTCAGGGGAGTAAAAACGGAACCGCTCGGAAGACTCAAGAAAATCACCAGCGTAGCTTCTCCATCGCCGAACTACCCGGTCGAGTGCCGGAGTCTTTTTAGGGTCCCACAAAAAACAAGCTCCATCCCCATACGCTCGGGAAAACGCTACGAAGCGGCGAACAAACGGACTGGCAAGGACGCCGAGCCAACGTTTTGCATCGACCCTGTTTTTCCAAAAAATAGGAACGCACTCTCCTGTAGCCAAAGAAACCATCAGAGTCAAAAGGTCATCTACCGGAGCCGGATCCTTCGTGTCGTGGATTCTTGCGTCATAATCGGCCAAGGCTGCAGCGGCCAACTTCGTGGCCGCTCGTAGTGAGGGAACGTTCCAGTGCTCCTGCCCGGAACAGGGGCGAACATCTGCCAAAACCCTCCTTCCATCGCGCAAGGTGATTTCATCGGCAATGGCGACATAGCCCGCAGGGGACCAGAAAAGTTTGCCCACTTCCCACCGCTCTGCGTTTTGTTGTAACCACTGGTGGACAGCTTTTCCGGCACGGGAAGCAAAGAGGGAGGCCTCCCATTCGCACAAAAACTCCGTTTTCCAAGATCGTTTCTTAGAGTTTCGCAGGACACGTTCCGCCTGATCGGCTAATTGTTCCAGGGGCTGATGGGACCCGAGTTGAACCCACGTCTGGTAAGCGACGACGGCTGCTTGGTAAGCGCGCTCTTGCTCGAAGCGATCCTCCTCCCCCAGGGAACAAATCAAATGCGCCGAAGGAAAGACAGTCGTGCCAAGGCTCTCAATCTCGTCTAACGAGCCAGGGAAGGGTTGTCCATCTCGTGTGAAAAACCTCTGCCAGCGCTTGGGATAGGTGGGATTTTCTTCCGTCCCCATACGGGTTGGTTGTTACCGGTTCCGGTCCCTTGGAAAAGCCATTTTTTCACGAGGCCTTCCCTCTAGCAAGCTCTGCCAACACTTGGAGTTCCTCCCAGGTGCCTAAAACCACCAGCTGCATGTTCGCTTCCAAAACGGTGTCGGCGCGAGGGTGCAGGAAGTAGTCGCCGTCAGCCTTTCGGCACGCCAGAACCGTGACATTGAACCGGTTCCGAACTTGGGCTTCGCGAAGTGTCTGACCCACTAAGGGGGATCGATCCAAGACGGTCAATTGCTCTACTACGAGTTCCCGTCCCCCCGCCCGAGTGACATCTTCAAAAAAGTCGGCCACTTCCGGCCGGACAATCAGGGTGACCATGCGCCGGCCCGCCGTCCGGAAGGGGAAAAGCACCCGGTTGGCACCCGCTTTTTTTAGTTTTGGTTCGGAAGCCTCTGAATTGGCCCGAGCCACAATGACTAAATCCGGACGCAGGTTTCGTGCTGTTAGTACTATGAGGACGTTTTCCGCATCGGAATCTGTGCAAGCCACAAGACCCCGCGCCCGAGCGATTCCCGCCTTTTGCAGAAGATCCTCCTGCGAGGCGTCCCCTTCCAGGGCGATCCCATCGCGAGCGCGAATGTCGGTAACCTTTTCTGGATCGCGATCGATGACGACAAACGGAAGCTTCTCCTCGATCAGCTCTGCTACCACATGGCGACCCAATCGTCCGTACCCACACACGATCACATGACCAGACAACGCGTCGATGGCTCGCATATGCAATCGCTCCTGCCAGGATGAGTGCCACCATGGCGAGGAAAAAAGTTCCACCGCTGTGGCAACCGCGTACGCGACGACCACCCCACCGGCAACAATGAGTGCCATGGTCAAAAGCTTACCCGGTACCGAAAGGGGCTTCTGAACGGCAATCCCCACTGGGCTCAAGGTGGTGACCGCCATGTAGAGGGCATCGAGCGGAGATTCGCCCTCGATCCACCAGTATCCAACAAATCCGATTGCAACCAATGTTCCCAAGGCGGCTAAAGCAAATAGGAATTGCCTTTGCGCCTGGCGTGCCACGAGGGGATCACGCCGGGAATCACTCTCGAAAGAGGTTGTGCGACTCACGGCCCGGGCCTACGCAAAAGGTGTCTTTCCCGGGGATTCGTTCGGAGGTTAAGCCTCTTCGGAAAAGCTTCCTTGCCGCCGGCTAGCCTCCAGCAGCTCTTGCACTTCCGAGTCAGTCAACTGCCGGAAATCCTCATACCAACGACCCACCCCAAAAAAGGGTTCCGGCTCGATGACCGTCACCACTGCATCCGCTTCCTCCCGCAGGGCCTCCACCGTGGAGCCCGCCACTGTGGGCGCCGCCACCACGATCCGTGAAGCACCTAATTTTCGCAAAGCTCGGATTGCAGCTCGCATTGTGGCTCCCGTGGCAATCCCGTCATCCACCAGGATGACCGTCTTGCCCCGAACCTCCGGAAAAGGACGATTGGCTCGATAGATTTTTTCTCTTCGTTCCAGTTCCCTCAGTTCCTTCTGGGTCACCGCTTCTACCACTTCAGAAGGGATCTCGAATAGCGCGAGCACCTCCCGATTAAGGATCCGGATCCCTCCGGACGCAATGGCTCCCATAGCCAGTTCTTCTTCTCCTGGAACACCAAGTTTCCGAACGAGAAAAACGTCCAAAGGAACCCCAAGGGCACGCGCAACTTCAAAGCCTACTGGCACACCACCCCTCGGCAACGCGAGCACAATCACGTCCTTCCGTCCCCGGAACTGCGCTAAGCGCTCGGCTAGGATTCTCCCCGCCTCAAAACGGTCGCGAAACGTAAACTCCTCCCACTGGGCGGGTTCCCAGAACCCCTCTAAAGGGTCCCCGCCAGAATCAATCCCTTCATCCGGGACAATCATGTCTTTCCTCAGAACAAACGGCCGTTTTCCAATGGCTGGAAAACCACTGGGCAGCCAATTCTGCAACTTGTTCTAGTGCACCCGGTTCCTCAAAAAGATGGCTCGCTCCGGGAATCACGACCAGCTTTCTTTCACACGAAAGCTGTTGCAAAGCCTGCTCATTGAGCTCAAGCACAAGCTCATCCCATTCACCAACAATCAAAAGCGTGGGCGCCTTCACCCGACCCAAAGCCCCCGTTGCTAGATCCGGTCGTCCCCCGCGCGAGACTACCGCATCGACCTCTTCTCCCAGCTCCGCAGCGGCTGCCAAAGCGGCCGCAGCTCCCGTACTAGCCCCAAATATTCCAAGCCGCAGGGCAGCAAGTTCCTTTTGTTGGCGGCACCAGGCAATCGCCTGAAGCAACCGTTCCGTTAGAAGAGGAATGTTAAAACGAAATTCCGCGGTCTCCCGATCCTCTCGCTCCTCTTCAGCGGTGAGAAGATCAAAAAGAAGTGTGGCGGCACCGGTCTGTTGTAAACGCTCGGCGACAAACCGGTTTCTGGGACTATGGCGGCTACTCCCACTGCCATGAGCAAACACCACCAATCCTCGGGCTCCTTTGGGAACAGCAAGCTCCCCCGGAAGAACGACCCAATGATCATGAATACGAACCGGCCGTTTGACGACTTCCAGCATGAAAGAAACAAGAAAGTGGGAGGGGACTCCCAGCCCGTGGTGCCCCTCCCAGTTCGAAGATTTTTGACCGCAATCCTGCGGTCCCTATTCCACCTTGATTTCGACCGCTTTCTTATGGGCCTTTTCCCCTTTCGGGATATGAACCCTTAAGACCCCATCCTTAAAGTCCGCATGGATTTTATCCGCCAGTGCATCGTCAGGTAGAGTGAAACTACGCTCAAAAGCTCCGTAGCTTCGCTCGACCCGATGATACCTCTTGCCCTTTTCTTCCTTCTCTATCTTCCGCTCTCCAGAGATAGTAAGAACGTCATCCTCCACCGTTACCTTGACGTCCTCCTTCCTTACCTCTGGAAGCTCCACCTTCACCGTGTATTCCTTATCATCTTCGCTAATATCCACCAGCGGAACCCATTCCGTTAACGTGAGGGCCTCTTCTTTTCCCTCCCAAGGACTCGTAACAAGACCTCGAGTTCGACCCATGAGGGAAGCCATGCGGTTGCGCAGTTCCTGAAGTTCCCGGAACGGGTCCCACTCCGTCAAACCAAAGGGATCCCATCTTGTAAGTAAGTTTGGCATTGTACTCACCTCCCTCTTTTTTGGATTGATCCTGGTTGGCACGCCAATCTCGTCCAACCTCGAAGTTATTGTAACACAACAGCCACCGAATCTCAAAACCGCTCTTCCGCAGAATGGGCTACCGCACACATCCCAAAACCTGTTCTTTTCCTTGCAGTCCTGGCCGATGAAAAAACGACAGCTGTCTCTCCTTCTTTCCTTCCCGTGCTCTTGTGCATAGGCAAAGCTTTGTAAGACAAAAAATCTCGTTATATCGATAGAGTAACCCTGCCTAACCGCCTTTGTTCCCCCGGGTCCCCTTTCAAGCAATCTCGCTTCGGCCCCCATTGGGTCATGCCCATTCCTCTGCCAATCGAAATGGCGGGTTTCTTTGCGGAGGGTCTATGAAGAATGCTCATGAGCTTGGCCAGCACAATTTTGCCAGTCGCTTCTTTCTTGCTACTAAAAAACCCATAAAAAGGAGGAAAAAACTGAAGGGCTTACTCTTCCCACCCAATGTTGCTCTTGACTCTCCAAAAAGGGATGCCTTCAACCAAAAAACCCTGGCCGTCTCTCCTTTTTCTCCCCGGTTCTTTTCCTTAGCCCAGCCGAAACAAGCCCACCCAAAACGCTTCCCCCGTCCAGGCGACGAAACAAAACGGCCGTTTGGCGCTCGGGACCGACGACGTCCCGAAAGGTATCTCGCTATACCGGCTGAGAACTCTTCTTGCAGGACGTAGCAAGCGTGCCGGAAGGGCAACTAGCTAGAGTCGCGCGTAATAGCTCCCACGCGCCTTGGAGCCAGAACGAAAGCTTCCTTTTTCCCTGGACGCGTCTACAGCCCCCCCAAAGGGCCACCCTTTGGGGGGGCTAGAGGCAGGGATGGGTAAAGAGGCCTTTCGCAAAAGCCCCTGGGAGCAAAGATCCTGGGTGAGTTCCCAAAGGTCCCACACCGAAAAACTAATCACAAACCCCATCCGGTTAGTGCTTCCGCCAAGCGACTCGCTTTCCCGGATAGCCCATAGGACACAAGCCCCAGGCAAGCCAAGGCCTAGGACGCTCTTGGCCGGAACGAAGACACTCTGGCTAGCTCTTCCCAAAGGGCTCGCTCTTTTGCCGTAACCTTTTCGGGAACAACCACACGCAACGTCACATAGAGATCTCCTCGACCTCCTTCAGGCCTTGGCAGTCCCAAGCCAGGGAGTCGCAACCGGCTACCAGCCTGGCTGCCGGGTGGGATTTTTAGCTCAATTTTACCATCCAGCGATTGCAGCTCTGCTTTCCCTCCCAGCACCGCCTCCCAGGGCGCAATCGGAAGTTCACAATAAAGATCGGAATCGCCTACCTGGAAAACCGGATGCCGCTCCAATCGAACCCGCAAATAGAGGTCTCCTGAAGGCGCGTTTCCCCGGCCGGGCTCACCTTGACCCGGCAGGCGAATCCTTTGTCCTTCCCGCACCCCTGGAGGAATCCGGACCTGGTACACCCTCTCGATCGTTCTTCCCTGGCTAGACGGAAACCGGACCCGAACGGTTCGCGTTCCCCCTCGAAGAACTTCCTCCAAGCTCACCAAAATATCTGCTTCCAGATCCCGCCCCCGCTCGTAATCCGTCGAGACGCCTGTATCCCCCCGGAAAGTGCCTGCACGTCGTCGAAAAAGCTCGCCAAAAATGTCGGCTCCAGGCCCAAAAAATCGCTCAAAGAAATCGCTAAACCCGGTTCCTTCAAACCCAAAAGGGAAGCCCTCCTCCTCAACGGGTTCCCACCTCCACTGAGCTCGTGGCCCTCCCCCGACTCCGGCAGCGACTGCCCCTTCTTTCCATGCGCGCCGAAGCTCGTCGTAGCGCCGCCGCTTGTCGGGATCACCCAAAACCTCGTAGGCCTCGTTAATCTCTTTAAACTTTTCTTCCGCCCGAACCTTGTCTTTGGCGACATCCGGATGGTACTGTCGGGCCAGCTTGCGGAAGGCCTGGCGGATGTCATCTGCCGAAGCGGTCTCGGGAACTCCTAAAATCGCGTAGTAATCTTTAAATTCCATGGAAGCTCGTGCGCATACCGATAGGGGACACTCGTCCCAGGACGGGAAATCTCTTCTTTACCCTATGACACAATACGGATTGCCCGAACTGGTCCCCGTAGGAGAGCTTTCCAAAGAAGAGTTCTCTCCGCAAGTGACCTTTCATTGCGGGCAGACGTTTGGATGGACCCAACTAGGTTCTTCGCAATGGTTCGGATGGGTGGAGCGCAATCCTTGCATCGTAATCGAAGGAAATGGGAAGGTTACCTTTCTTGCCCCGGCCGGCGCCATGGAAGCCGTCGCTCGCTACTTTTGCTGGGACGTACGGATTGCCGACGTGCTCAAAACCTTTCCCAAAAAAGACCGGCTGCTTTGGAAAGCAGCCGAACAAAGTCCTGGCCTGCGGCTTCTCCACCAGGATCCTTGGGAGACTCTAGCGGCCTTTCTTCTCTCTTCGGCAAAGCCTATCCCGGAAATTGAAAAACTCTTTCGACGTCTCGCGGTCTGGTTCGGCACGACACCCTATTGCATCTTTCCTCCACCCTTTCCAAGCCCGGAAAAGATTGCCTCGGCAGAGGAAAAAACATTGCGTACTTGCGGGGTTGGGTATCGGGCGCGTTACCTTTACCGGGCGGCGGTGAGTCTTGCCCACAACAAGCACGCCTTAGAAAATCTATGCCAGCTAACCACCGATGAAGCTCGTAGCCGCCTTATGTCTCTTGAAGGGGTGGGGCCTAAGATTGCCGACTGCGTTCTCCTTTTCGCCTACCGGCGCTGGGAAGTCTTTCCGGTGGACCGGTGGATCGGGCGAGTGCTAACCCGTTACTACCGGGTTCCCCGGCGGACGCAACCGCAAGGAAAACTGGAAAGTTTCCTTCGGAGCCATTTCGGACCCTATGCCGGCTGGGCGCAGCAGTATCTTTTCGTTTGGAGCCGGAAAAACCTTGCGTAAAACGCGCGCAAACCGCCCATCACCTGCCCATGGTATGCTTTCCTGGGCAGGTGGCAAAGGCCAAAGAGGAATCTTTTTGGGTACAAATGGATGGCGAAGAAAAGGGAAAAGAAAGCCCTGCCTGCAACGGGTTGCGAAACGATCCTAGGCCTCTTGAGCGGCCCGCACACCTTTCCAAAAATTGATCCCCATTTCCCACAGAGGCCCGGGAAATTTGCGAAACTCTTCCAACACCCGATCCAAAGCTTCGACAAAACGGTCGACCTCCAGCTTCCCAATGACCAAAGGCGGCAAGATCTTCACAATATCCACGTTATTGGCGGCCACCTGCGTAAGGATCCGGTATCGATTCAAGAGGGCAGTAACGATCAGCTGAGCAAAAAGACTCCGATCCACAGCGTGCACCAGCTTCCATCCGGTTCGCATTCCCAAGGCGCGAGGTTCTTGAAATTCGATAGCTGCCATAAGCCCCAGCACTCGAACCTGTCCCACAAGCTCGTGCCGCCGAGCCACCTCTTGGAGTTTTTGGCGAAGATACTCCCCTTGCCGAGCCGCATTGTCCACTAGCCCCTCTTCCTCGATCACCTTCAAAGTGGCCAGTCCGCAGGCGCAGGCCAAATTGTTCCGCCCGAACGTTGTGGAGTGAACAACACACCGATCCAAACGACAGAAGACCTTTTGGTAAATCTCCCTCCGGCTCACCACGGCTGCACAAGGAACGTATCCACCGCTTAATGACTTGGCCAGAGTCACAATGTCTGGTTCCAGGCCCCAGTGTTCAAAACCAAACCATCGACCGGTTCTGCCCAGCCCAGTTTGGACCTCATCGCAGACCAGAAGCGTCCCATACCGGCGACAAAGCGCCTGTGCTTCCTGATAATACTGCGGATCGGCAAAGTAAACGCCCTTTCCCTGCACGGGTTCCAAAAGAAAGGCCGCCACTTCCTTGGTCCTAAGCTCCCTCTCGAGGGCATCGAGGTCTCCCAGAGGAACCGCGGAACAACCCGGCAACAAAGGGCCAAACCCTTCTTGAAAATGTTCGTTGGCGGTCACCGATAACGACCCATAGGTAAGGCCGTGAAAAGAATGAGCCAAGCAGATGATTTTGGGCCTTCCGGTAGCGCAACGTGCAAATTTTAAGGCCCCTTCTACGGCTTCCGTTCCACTGTTGCAGAGGAAAACAGCATCCAGGTGAGCCGCTCCTTGCCGGGCGAACCGATCCACCAGAGCCTCAGCCAGTAGCCCGCTAAGAAGAGCCGAGTCCATCTGAACCATATTGGGAAGATCAAGTTCGAGAACCTCTCGAATGGCCCCGGCCACGGCAGGATGATTGCGACCGATGTTAAAAACGCCAAAGCCCGCCAGAAAGTCTAGATAGTCGAGCCCCTCTTGATCGTATAAATAGGCTCCTTTGGCCCGCGCATAAACCTTGTCGAACCCGATCATTCGCTGAACCTGGACAAGAGTCCGGTTGAGATAGCGATAGTGGAGAGCGTAATTTTCCCCAAGCCGTTGGCGAACCAGCTCTTGAATGGACATAGACACAGCTTTGTGTACCTTTCCGGTCGTTCTCCCAACCCTACTGCGGCTAAGAAAAATCGGTCAAGAAACCGTTGGATTCCTTTTCTTGCCTAACCGTCGTGGGCGGCCCATGTCCGGGATAGATCGTGGTGTCATCAGGAAGGGTACAAAAACAGCGCCGCAGCGTTTCCAAAAGCTCATCCCTGGAGCCACCGGGAATATCCCAGCGGCCCACACTTCCGGCAAAAAGCACATCACCTGAAAAAATGCGTCGCTTGGCTTTCTCGTAAAAAGCAAGGCTCCCCGGAGAGTGCCCCGGCACGTGGAAGACCACAAACCGGCGCCCGGCCAGTTCCCATTCGATCTTTCCCCGCAAAGGAACCTGGAGGCGCTGGTACTCTTGTAATGGGCGAAAACGCCAAGGGATTCCAAAAAATTCTCCCTGGGATGGATTGCGTAACAATCGCTCGTCCTCGGGATGGGCATACACCATACAAGCCTGTTGTTCGCGGACGGTCTCCGCATCCCACACATGATCCAAATGACCATGAGTGAGGATCAATGCCTCCAATTGAATCCCCTCTTCCCGCAAAAAGTCGGCCAGCCCATCGGGAGCATCGAAGCAGAGATAACCCTTTGGGGAAGGGACAAGGTAAGCGTTGGTGTTGAAAGGCCCGCCCGTAAAAATCCAGGGATCCCGCTTCATACACCCACAAGCTCCTGAGCCTTCGCTACCTCCTGGGCAAAGACCTCCGCGGCCGAGTCACCGTCAGACCCCGAGGTCTTTTCCTGGAGCCTCCCCTCGGGCGATAGGGAAAAAAGCCCAAACTCTGGTTCATAGGTTCCCCACTCGTAATTGTCAACGAGCGACCAATAAAAATAGCCAAAGAGTGGGTGCCCTTCCCTGCGCAACCGGACCAGCTCCCGTACATGCTGGATGATGTATTCGGAGCGAGATACACCATCCGGCCGAGCTCTTTCAGTGGCCCGCTCCGCCATCCCGTTCTCTGCGACGAGAAGGGGGAGGCCAAACTCTGCCAACTGGGTGACAAACCATTCGAGTGCCGAAGCTCTGCACGGCCATTCCCACCATCGCACTGTACAGAGGGAGGCAAGACGTTGTGCCCAGTTCTTGCCCTTAAGCCCACCGAACTCTTTGAGCCGGGGTCTGTGAAACCAATCCTCTACCAGGGGAAGGTAGTAATCGAAGGCGACAAAATCCAGCGGTGGGCTGGGACGAGAACCCAATAGCCTAACAAGCCTTCTCCAACAACGTTCCGACGGCAAAAGGTGCGCGATTCCATGATGCAAACAACGAAACCAGTCGCCGAGTATCCTTTGGGAAAGAGGAAACCGCAGTGAGAGCTCCTTCTTCAAACGCCTCTCCAAGCTACGTGCCCGATCCTTTAAGTACGCAAACGCTTGGTCGGGTTTCAGTCCCAAAGGCCCTGCGTGCAAAAGATCCCACCAAGCCATATCGAGCCAGTAAAGATTGGAAGCATGCAAGTTGAGGCTCACCCAAGGGTACAGACCCAACCCTTGGTAAAGCTCATGGATGCAATCAAAAGCCCGAACGTGAGCCTCCAAAAGCCGGGCCAAAGCTCCCAGCATCGCACGCAGGCCATGTGTTTGAGTGACAGGGAATAGAGGGAAGAAGTAACCACAGAGGGCCAACACATTCGGTTCATTAATGGTGAGATAGAACCGGGGAGGGGGACACCCGTAATCGGCCGGAAGAACCTTAAGGAAATAACTGACCGTCTTGTGAACAAACTTCTCGAAGGCAACGACCGTTCCATCGGATAGCCAGGCGTCGGGGCCCAGCCACGCAGGATGAGTAAAATGGTGCAAGGTCACGACCGGCTCTAGACCAAGCTTGCGACAATACGCTAGGATCGCCGCGTAGCGGTCCAGAGCCTCCTGGTCAAACGGGGGAACCATTCTGGCAGCTCTCTTTTGCGAATGAAGGAAGCGGACTGGCTGGACGCGCTCCCATCCGATACCCATCCGAAAGGCGTTTAAGCCCAGCCGGGCCACCTCTTCCAGAAAGCTTTCCGCCCGTTTCCAAAACCCTACTGCCTCCCCCGAACGCTCCACTCGAGCCGCCGCTTCCGCCCACGCCCAGTTGTTTTGAGGCTCTCCAGGGCCGTTATACCCTCCCTCGTGTTGGTACGGGGATGTGGCTACTCCCCATAGAAAGGGTAGACAACGCCCAGCATCCTCTTTCTCCAAAGGCCGTAGGAAAGAAAAATCCATCGGTCGTCCCGTTCCCATCCTCCAGAAGCGTTAAAAGACAGGCAATCCTATTTGCTTTTGCCAGCCGCGCGAATCTGCCTCCGTGGCACCAACACCGGCTCTTCCTCCTCCGAAAGGAGGGTCTGAACGATCACCTGCCCCGCGTCGGGCCGACTCCACGCAAGAGCTTGTTTCCGCATTTGCGCAAGCTGTTCCGGATGCCGAAGCAACTGTTCCACCTTAAAGGCCAAGGTGGTTAACTCGTTGCACTTAATCGCAATTCCCCTCTCCAAAAGATAGTCGCTATTGCGCTCCTCCTGCCCAGGAATCGGAGAAACAATAACCATCGGTAACCCCATGGCCATAGCTTCCGACGCAGTCAATCCTCCCGGCTTGCCAATCAGAAGGGTAGCCGCTGCCATCCATCGATGCATCTGGTCCGTATAGCCGATCACATGAACGGGCAAAGGATGCGGGTGAAGCTGCAAGTTCAGTCGAATTCTTTGGGCCAAAACTTCGTTCCTCCCGCATATGACGACCACTTGAGCGGGTGTACCGAGAAAGGAAAGCTCTTCCAAGATCGCTTCCACAGGACTGACCCCCAGTGCCCCTCCCGAGACCAGTAAGAGAGGCAGCTCTGGATCCATTCCCAATTCCTGCAAGACCTTTTCTCGCTCGTTTACCGGCCGGAACACCGGATCAATCGGGACGCCGCTAACGGTAATCCGATCTTCGGGGAGTCCCAGTCGCGTCAAATGGACTTTCGCTTCCTCCGAGGCCACAAAGTAATGATGGAACACCCGGCAAAGCCACATTGCGTGACAAGCAAAATCGGTCACCACGATGGAGAGCTTGGCATGAAGCTGGCCATTATCAATGAGATAGGAAATGAGTTCCGCCGGCAAAAAGTGAGTGCACACCGTAATGTCGGGATCGAATTCTGAAATGAAATTGACTAATGGGCGCGTATTGAGGCGGTCCAACATGAGCCGCATCCGGTCCGTTTTCCAAGGCTCATCGGTGATTTTATAAACCCAGCTAACCACCGACGGAGCTTTGACCACGAGCTGAACGTAAAGTTTCGAATAAAAGTCGCGGAATAGTTTGTTGGTAAATTTGAGCGCGTCTACCGTAACCACCTCGCCCACCCCTGGCTCTTGACGAAAAGCTTTGTCAAGAGCCATGGCGGCTCGCACATGACCGGTACCCGCGCTGGCTGAAAGAATCAAAACTCGTTTGCCACCCAATGCTCTAATGGTCTTCCTTCTTAGCTCCCACATCCGACAGAACGACACGGCTGCGCCCATCGACCTCCATTCGATCGCTGGAGCGGTAAATCGTAATCGTCGAACCGGTGAGCCGGTTCTTATCCTGCACAAGCTCGGGGGAACCCGTCAGCACAAGCTTGTCTTCCGAAACGATATACTCCGCCTGGCTCGCCCGCGCTACCCGGTTACCCTGCTCAATTTCAACATTCCCCCGGGCCACCAACCGTTCTACCTGTTTTCCGGAGGCATCGAAGTACACGGTCAGGTCGGAAGACTTCATCCGCAGGTTATTTCCCATAAGAAGCACGTTTCCAGTAAATAGACCCTCATGCTTGCCCATATCCAGCTGAAAGGCTTCCGAAGTAATGACCGTCGCGTTGGGATTGGTTTTTAGCTCCGGAGCCTCCTCTTCCTCTCCTTCTCCCCACGCCGAGATCCCCGAGAGGCGTAGAAAAAAAATCCACGCCAACAGCACACCGAGCAAGCGCACGCAACGATTTGCCGCTTCCATTACGCCTCCATTCCAGCCATTAGCTCCCCGTTGCTCCACCGGATCCCTCGAGAGGAACTTTGGAGTTAGGGTTTCTTGGAAGACCCTTGGGAGGAGCTCCCAAGGGCAGGCCATAGAGCACCACACGGACGTTCCCATGGAGAATCCCTTTCCGACTTTTCAAATCCCATTCGATGGAACGTGACGTAAGCTGAAGGTCCTTCCGCTCGACACGCACTCCATCGTGTCCCACCAACCGGCTTTCGAGATTCCATAACTCACAACGGGGGGAACGAATGGTGACCGTTGGCTCCCTCCCTTGGTAAAGCTCAATCGTGAGATCTCGGATTTCCGTCCGGTTGACACTTAAAACTTTGGCCTCTTTTCCCTGAAGACTCAAAACAAGCCGACCCGCTTCGTCCCGGTGAGGCAGGTAAAAATTTTTAATGGTTGACCCAAGAGGGACATCCGCACCGGGTTCCTGGGCCAAAAGCCCTGCGGCTAGCCCAACCCCACAAAGAACCACAAAGACCCTAGCCAAGGACAATGGCTTCATAAATGGCCCCCAGGGTGTCCAATAAGCTAGGTATCTCTTTTAAGGGAAGCATGCAAGGACCATCGGACCAGGCTCGATCCGGGTCCGGATGGGTTTCCATAAAAAGTCCATCCACCCCAGCCGCAACCGCAGCCCGGGCCAACACGGGAACCAGGCTCCGATCGCCTCCCGAAGAATTCCCAAGACTTCCCGGGCGCTGGACGGAATGAGTTGCATCAAAAATAACCCTGTGACCCGCTCGCCTCATAAGGGCAAGCGAGCGCATGTCAACAACCAAATCCCGGTATCCAAAACTTGTCCCTCTTTCGGTAATAAAATAATTTCCACACCCTCCGGCCCGGAGTTTCTCGGCGATCCGATCGGCATCCTCTGGGGCTAAAAATTGCCCCTTTTTTACGTTAACCGGCCGGCCGGACCGCGCAGCGGTGAGCAAAAGTTCCGTCTGCCTGGAAAGAAAGGCAGGAATTTGGATAAGATCGGCTACCGAAGCCACCTCCCGTACCTGCCAGCACTCGTGCACGTCGGTGGTTACCGCTACTCCCACTCGATTCCGAATCTCTGCAAGCATTTCCAGACCCTTCGCCAGTCCTGGTCCCCGGGGGGAGCTAATGCAACTCCGATTGGCCTTATCAAAGGAGGCTTTAAAAACGAATTGAAATCCCCGACACACGGCCTCTTCCTTAAGGAACTCCGCCACCTCCAGGCCAAGAGAGAGACTTTCGAGCAAGCAGGGCCCAGCGATAAGAACCAGAGGGTTTTTTTGGGTTCTGTCCTTCATGGTCTAGGGTTAGCCCTCCCAACTCTCCCCAACCCGTTTTCCTTTTCCTTTCGTTTTCCCCGTCGTTTCTAGCGGCCATGCCCCCTGGTTTTGGTCTCTAGTTCCGGATCTCCAAAAGCGGATAACGCGCTGCCTGGGCATGAGCAAGCGCCGCTCGCAGGAACGCCACAAAAAGTGGATGCGGCCGATTCGGCTTGGATTGAAACTCCGGATGAAATTGGCAACCCACAAACCACGGATGGTCCACTAGCTCCATGATCTCCACCAGCCGATCATCAGCAGCCACTCCGGAAACAAGGAAACCGGCCTTTTCCATCCGGTCCCGATACGCATGATTAACCTCGTACCGGTGCCGGTGCCGCTCTGCAACCTCCGATCGCCCGTAGGCGGCCCAAGCTCTCGTCCCCGGCCGAAGGATGCACAGAGAGCTACCCAAACGCATCGTGCCCCCCTTGACCACCACCCGTCTCTGTTCATCCAATAGACAAATCACCGGATCTGGCGTCTCTGGTACGAATTCCGTGCTGTGCGCACGGGTTAACCCCAAAACGTTCCGGGCAAACTCAATGACCGCAATTTGCATTCCAAGACATAGTCCCAGGTAGGGAATTCTCTCTTCCCGCGCATAGCGCGCCGCAGCAATCTTGCCTTCGACTCCCCGACTTCCGAAGCCCCCCGGTACGAGAATCCCGTTAATCCCATCCAAATAACGGGCTGGACCCTGCGCCTCAATCTGGCCCGCATCCACCCTGCGTACGGCCACCCGCGCTTCCAGCTCGGCCCCTGCATGGGTTAAGGCCTCGCAGAGGCTTTTGTAAGCGTCTTGATGCTCGATGTACTTCCCTACAATGGCCACTTCGACCGTGTGCTTCGGCTGGGCCAAACGGCGCAAAAACTCCTTCCAGTCCGACATGTTCGCCGCGCCCAGCTGTAAACCCAGATGCCGGCATACTAGCTCGTCCAATCCCTCTTGTTGGAGCGCCAGAGGGAGCTCATAAATGCTCAGCTCGACATCCTGTTCTTCAATGACCGCTTCCAAGGGAACATTACAGTAAAGAGCAATCTTCCTTCGTACCTCAAGGTCGATCGGAACCTCGGTGCGACACACAATGATGTGAGGCTGAATTCCGATTTCCCGGAGCTTGGCAACACTCTGCTGGGTCGGCTTGGTCTTAAGCTCTCCGGCTGCCTTAATGTAAGGCACAAGGGTCACATGCAAAAAAAGGGCGTTTCGCGGGCCTACTTCCATAGCAAATTGTCGAACTGCCTCTAGAAAGGGAAGCCCTTCGATATCTCCGGTTGTCCCGCCAATTTCCGTAATCACCAGATCACATTCGTCTTCCCGGGCAACGGCCCGAATTCGCTCTTTGATTTCGTCAGTAACGTGTGGGATGACCTGAACGGTTTTGCCCAAATAATCACCCCGCCGTTCCTTGGCCAGCACCGCCTCGTAAATCTGCCCTGTCGTGACGTTGTTGCTCCGGGTCAATCGCGCTGAGGTGAACCGCTCGTAATGCCCCAAATCAAGATCCGTCTCTGCCCCATCATCCAGAACGTAGACCTCCCCGTGCTGGTAGGGATTCATCGTTCCCGGATCCACGTTCAAATACGGATCAAACTTCTGGAGTGTCACGCGGAGCCCTCTCCGTTCCAGAAGGGTCCCCAGGGCCGCAGCCGTCAGTCCCTTACCGATGGAACTGACTACGCCACCTGTAACAAAAATATGTTTCATTTTTGCTGCAGGAGCCGTTCAACCTTTGGGACATCCTCCGGAGTGTCCACTCCCTGAAAGCAACCGTCCACTTCCACCACTTTAATCCGCAATCCGTTCTCCAGAGCTCGAAGCTGTTCCAGATCTTCGTCTTGCTCCAACCGGCCGGGAGGTAAGCGGACGAGCTTCGCTAGCGCCCACAATTGGTATGCATAAACCCCAAGATGCCGGAGAAACGATCGCCGGCTTGGATCCCGGAAACAATATGGCACGCCGGATCGACTAAAGTAAAGAGCGTAGCCCTGGCAATCACAAACCACCTTGACCACATGCGCACTGGCCCATTCTTCGCAGCTGTTTTGCCGGACGGCCAACGTGCCGAGGGGAGCCTCCCCCATCTCCTCCACCAGCCGGTCGAGAAAGAACCCGGAAATTAAAGGTTCATCCCCCTGGAGATTCACGACCAGCCGCGTTGACAGCTTCTGGGCTACCTCAGCAACCCGTTCCGTCCCCGAGCGATGTGCAGGATCAGTGAGAACCGCTTGCCCACCGAACCCCTCAACGACCCGGACGATTTCGGGGTGATCGGTCGCCACGATCACCCCTTTTGCCTTCTGGCTCTGGCAAGCTCGCTCCCAAACCCATTGGACCAGGGGTTTCCCTGCCACTAAAGCCAAAGGTTTCCCAGGGAAACGCCGGCTATGGTAGCGAGCAGGAATGATAATCCAATAGCTCACCTTTGCCCAGGAGCCGATTCGAGCAAAGCCTTAGCGAGTTCCTCCCGTCCAACCGTCGCTGTCCCTAGCTTGCCCACGACCACCGAAGCACCGCAGTTGGCAATGACCGCCGCTTGCCTCGGGGAAAGACCTGCGGCAAGCCCGAGCGTTAATAGGGCCACAGCCGTATCCCCGGCTCCGGTCACATCGAAGACCTCTCGCCGGATCCCACAAATCCAGTGTTCCCCGTCGGGCTCAACGACCAGCATTCCTTCCTCTCCCAGGGTAACCACCACACACCAGACGTTCCAGCTCTTGCGAAGAAGACGAGCCGCCCGCTCAAGGGAAGCTCTTTCCCCCTCCCGCTGGGGTTCCTTGGCATGCAAGAGAACCTCTTTCCGGTTCGGTTTAACGACCCGCGCTCCCACCCACTGGACAGCATGGGATAAGCAAGGATCAACGACTGATAGTTTCTTCTGGCGCTGGCAGGCAAGGAGAATTGCGTCAGCCATATCCTGTGTAAACATTCCTTTCCCATAGTCTTCCAAAATGACGGCATCGACCTCTCCCAACCGCAAGGCAAGGAACTCACGCATTTTGCCTGCGATTGTTGCAGGCAGAGGCTCGCGGGATTCGCGGTCCACCCGTACCACCTGTTGTTTTCTTCCGATGACCCGGGTTTTCTGGGTCGTCGGCCGATCGGACAGGGCAAAAACCCCACTCACATCGGCCCCTGCGTCGGCCAAAAGTTTCCGCACCAGTTGCCCGGCTGCGTCCTCCCCCACCACACCCGCTACCACTACAAAGGGCGTAAACTCGAGTACATTGCGAGCCACGTTGGCTGCTCCTCCTGGGTAGTAGCTTGTCCGCTCCACCTCAACCACCGGCACAGGAGCCTCGGGGGAAAGGCGCTCAACACGGCCCCACAGGTATTCATCCAGCATGAGGTCCCCCACCACGAGGATCCGGAGACGTGCAAAACTCTCGAAAAGCGAGGATACTTCGGGGAAAGATTCCAGCATAGCGAGCCACTAAAAACGGCAATTTCCCTCCGTGTCAACCTTCCCCAAAGGCTCCGGTTTCGTTTCTCAGATCATCCCCTTTTTGCCATCCTTGCGTCCGGCCTACTTTTTCTCCTACCTTACCCCGGCCTCCCTATGAGAAAGGTCTTCCCATGAGCGTTGCGTTTCTGGGACCGGCCCAAACCTTTTCCCACCTTGTGGCCAAGAAACGCTTCCCCAAAAGGAAGCTTTTGCCTCTTCCGTCCATTCCGGAGGTGGTGGAATACGTGCGACGCCATCCTTTGTCGTCGGGCATTGTCCCCATCGAAAATTCCTCCAGCGGAATGATCCCCGAAACGGTCGATCTTCTTCTGGATCGAAGTTTCTCCCTATGCATCCGCGAGGAGCTAGCTTTGCGCGTCCGGTTAGCCCTGTTGGGTCGGCGAGGCGCCAAGATCAAGACCCTCTACTCCCATGCGGCCCCGCTCTATCACTGCCGGAACTGGATTATGCAACGTTTTCCAGAAGTCCAGCTGCGACGTGTGGCCAGCACAGCGGAAGCAGCCCGACTTGCCTCTCTTGAGCCTGCGTCTGCAGCTCTATCCACCCGCGATGCAGCGATTCTTTACGGGCTAGAGGTTCTCGAATATCCTGTGGCGGACGATACCGCAAATCTCACCCAGTTCTTTGTCTTGGGGCACCGCCCCGCGGGGTCGGGAGCGAGGGAAACCAGCCTGGCTGTTTTGCTTAAGGAGAAAGTGGGTAGCCTCTGCTCGTTTCTGGAACCTTTTCGGGAGGAGGGGCTGAACCTCAAGCGAATTGTGTCTCACCCGGTGATGGGCCATCCAAACACCTATTTTTTCTTTCTTAGTGTCCAGGCTCCCAACACCGACCCGCGTTTTATCCAGGCCACAGAGAAAGCGAAAAAACACACGTGGGAGATGCGCCTTTTGGGCTCCTACCCGGTTCGCCGACCCTATAGCTCCTAGAAAAGAGTAAGAAACGAAAAAAAAAGAAGGCCAGCTTGCAGCCGGCATCGAGGTATGCCAGTTAGAGTCATTTCGACGATGAAAGTTTCCGTCGGGTTGATCCAGATGGGTGCCGAAAAGGACTCCCAAGAAACCCTAGCCAAAGCGGGAAGGCTTTTCCATGAAGCCGCCGCCCGGGGAGCTTCTATCCTCTGTACACCTGAGCTCTTTGCAACTCCCTACTTTTGCCAGAAAATGGACCCTGCCAATTTTCGTCTTGCGGAGGAAATACCTGGGGGACCTACCGCCCGCACCCTGGCCCGTGTGGCCCAGGAACTTGGCGTGGTGATTATCGGCGGGGTTTTTGAGCGAAGGGCACCAGGCGTTTACCACAATAGCGCCCTCATTATGGGTGAAGATGGAAAGGTTTTGGGGCTTTATCGAAAGATGCACCTTCCCGAAGAACCCGGATATTACGAAAAATACTACTTTGCCCCGGGTGACCTCGGTTACCGCGTCTGGCCGACCCGCTACGGGCCCCTTTCCGTCCTCATTTGCTGGGATCAGTGGTTTCCCGAAGCTGCGCGCAGTAGTGTCCTCCAAGGAGCAGTGCTCCTTTTTTATCCCACCAGTATCGGCTGGCATCCGCAGGAGAAAGAGAAAGAAGGAAGGCACCAGTTGGCCGCATGGCAAATCGTCCAGCGGGCACACGCCATTGCCAATGGCTGTTATGTTGTGGCCGTCAACCGCGTGGGGTGGGAGGCAGGGGACGAGGGAACCGGGCTTGAGTTTTGGGGTCACAGCTTTGTGGCGGATCCCCTTGGGCGAATCGTTGCGGAAGCCGGAGAACAAGAGGAAATCTTAGTCGCGGAGCTTGATCTATCCCTCGTGGAAGAAACCCGAAAGTTCTGGCCCTTTTTGCGAGACCGTAGAGTGGACAGTTACCGGTCCATTCTTGGACTGTTCGACCCCAACCTTGGATCCTCAAGTGCCACACAAAGCTCTTCCTCCCCATGAACACTCCCAAAGCACTTGGTTTCCGCTTTCCGGCCGAATGGGAAACCCACCGGGCGACCTGGCTCTGCTGGCCCAGAGAGGACGGGATTAGCTTTGAGGGTGGATGGGAAGGGATTCCGGAACTCTGGGCTCAATTGGCCCATGAGCTTTCCCAAGGAGAAGAAGTGCACATTTGCCTCTTTTCCGAAGCTCAGCGGGAACAAGCACAGAGCTATCTCAAAGGAAAAAAGGAAAACATTTATTGGCATGATTTTCCTGCCTACGAGCCGTGGCCCCGCGATTACGGACCCACGTTTCTCGTGGGCCCGGCCGGAAAGGCTCTCATTGACTGGGGTTTTAACGCTTGGGGTGGGAAATACCCCCCGTGGGAGCTAGACGACCTGGTTCCTCAGAAAATTGCTCAATATCGAAGGCTCCCTCTGTGGAAAGGTCCGGTCATTTTAGAAGGGGGTGCCATCGATACTGACGGTGAAGGAACGCTTCTTGCCTCTCAAGATTGCTTACTGGACCCAAGACGCAATCCCGGATTGACGCAACGGGAAATGGAACAAATTCTCGAGGAGTTCCTCGGGGTCAAGCGGGTGATCTGGCTATCGGGATCGCTAGAAGGCGACGATACTGACGGCCATGTGGACAATCTTGCGCGTTTCGTGGCGCCGGGTGTGGTTGTCGTCAGTTTACCCGAGGATCCCCAGGACGCCAATTACCCCGTGTGCTGGGAAAACTACCAGCGCTTGGCCAAAAGCGAAACAGCCCGGGGGCAAAAGCTCTGTGTGGTCCCCGTTCCCCTTCCCGATGCCGTCGTGCATGGCCACCAACGCTTACCGGCAAGCTACGTCAACTTCTACATCGCCAACCATTGCGTGATTGTTCCCTCTTTTGGATGGGAAGCTAAGGAACGGCAAATCCAAGAGGTTTTATCCGGGTTCTTTCCCGGGCGGCGCATTCTGCTTTGGGAGGCGCGTCGGCTCATCTGGGGACTGGGGGCTTTTCATTGCATCACCTTGCAAGAGCCTTTATAAACCCAGCCGGTATAAGAAGCTTCGATGGGGCGCATCCCCGGAGAAAATCGGGATGAACCGAAAAGGTTAGGAGGAGCAAAAGAAAAAAAAGACTCTCGCTTCGGGCGATGCGATCTATGGACCAGATGCTGAGGCGCCATAAAGAGAACTTGTGGGGTGCTTGTAGCCGTGGCTAGGAAGCTCCACAGACAATCTTTTGCGGGAACCCTGCTATGGCTAGCCTCTTGCCAACCGGGGAAGAAAAAACGCGCTTTCCAGCAATTGGCGGTTGACAGAAAGGCTAGGCCACCCATCGGTTGCCAGGGCTCTACAAAAGCTTGCCCGGAATTTCCCAGAGGATCCTTGGCTCGAACAAAAGCCTTGGTAGTGCAAGCACAAGCTACCGGATCTTGCAAAAAAAAGAGGTACGACCTGGCACGACCCGCCGGACACGGTCTTGTCTTAAGCCGGAGGGGAAGGATGGGGAAAAGGGAAAATGAAGGCCTCACGACGGACCGGTCGCCCCTAGGCAAGTACCCTGGATTGCGAGCAAACGTTTGAAAGTACGGGCTACCTTCTCTTTCCGGTTTCGGCTTGGGGAGCCTGCCTCCGGAGACGCGGCGCAACCCAGGGAAAACCGGAGAAACTGTCTAGTCCCTGGCGATGGTTGGGAAATAGGAATGCCCTCCGAAGAAACAAAAGGAACTTTCTGGCAGTTCCCAGCAAAAGGGCCAGCACAACTGCGCCCATTGTCAAGCGGTCCTGCTCGGAGCCGTCTTTCTCATACGCACGCAACGCTCCCATTCCCGAAACTGGTCTACAAAGTCTCCCACTCCCATCCTTCCTTTGAGTACAACACCTAAAACATTCCCTAACCCCAGGAGCCTATGATTTATGCCTTTTCCTTGCGTTCCGTGAGTCTCTTTTTGGGAGCTTTGCACTTTCTTTTTGGGCTTTCCCTCTATCTATTCCCTCAGAATGTGGGGCGTACACTGGGGCTTTTGCTCCGAAACGCACTGGCGGGACGCCTTATGAGTCTGTCCGCAACGATTTGGGCCACCCTTCTGTGTGCGAGTATCGATCTTGGAGAGCTTTCCCAAGCCCGGTGGATCATTACTCTAGGATGTATCATGCTCGGACTGAGCGTTACCTGGCTTCTGGTTGAGCTTCTCTTCGTCCGCGCCTTAGGCGTGATCCTTCTTTTGGCCGCGGAAATTCCCTTGGAGGCCGCCTTCTGGGAAGAGACCCCTTGGAGGATCGTTATCAGTCTTCTTGCCTACGCTTGGATCGCTAGTGGGATTTCCATGGTTGTCACTCCCTATCACTGGCGGGCCATTGCGGACCGCCTGGATTCCAACCCGTCCTTTCTGGGAAAGGGAATCGGAGCGGTTTTTCTCTTCCTGGGCGCGCTCTTGATCATCCTCTCCTTTACAGTCTACCCAGCATGAGGAGGATCCTCATTGCCAAAGGGGGAGCCCTGGGTGACTGGCTACTTACGTTGCCTGCGTGTTCCGCTCTGCGGCAAGCACTGGCACCCTCTTCGGTCGTTCTTCTGGGAAGAACTTCCTGGGTGAAACTGGCCCTCCGGGCAGGATTTGTTGCAGCGTACTCGCTGGAGAAACCCGGATGGGAAAGTCTTTGGGTGAAGGGGGGAGAACTACCGGAAAAGATCCGTTCTTTGCTGCGAAACTTTGATCTCATTCTTTCGTTTCTCTCCGATCCAGACGGGACATGGGCTGGGGAGATTCGCCGCTGGACCCCGGCACGCTATCTCCAACTTTTGCCCCCTCGACCGGGCCGGCCGGTGGCGCTTGATTACTGGCTCCAGCTACGCGAATTCCTTCAGCTAGAACTTCCCCTACCGAAAGGTCCCTTCATTTGTCCTTGGAAAGAAGATCTTGACGCGTTTGAAGCTTGGCGAAGTGAGCTTGAAGAAAGCCAGCAAAGGCGGTCCTCCCAGTTTCCATGGGTCGTTCTTCATGCAGGGAGCGGAAGCAGGAAAAAAAATTGGCCTGTCGATTATTGGAACTGGGTATTAGAGCGTCTCCACGATCGAGACCTCTGGGTGGTGCTTCTGGCTGGGGAAGCCGAAAGAGACTGGATCGGCTCGCTAGCAAAAAAAGCTCATACGATCGGGCTTGAGCTGCCTCTGGCAACTCTCGTGGCGCTCTTAAGCCAAGCTAGCCTGTACGTGGGCAATGACTCAGGGATTACTCACCTAGCCGCCGCGTGCGGATGCCCAGTGCTGGCACTTTTCGGGCCAACTGACCCAGGCGTGTGGCAACCCTGGGGGCCTCGGGTTACGATCCTCAAAGGTGGGCCTACATGGGAGGGGCTCTCTCCAGAAAAGGTTCTCGCCCACATAGAAAACTTGCTTGGCTAGGCCAGGATGCATGGACCCCAAGGAAAGAGGGAGCTTTTTGGCCGTCGACGTATTGGACGGAAACCAGAATCGAGATAGGTTTCGTTACCGCTAGCTCCTGGTGCCACTCTTTGAGCATTCCTACTCCAGAAAGCTTGTGCTTTGGCAAAGCCAACAATGACGAAAAAACGAGCGGCTTCCCAGAAATGACGGAAAAGCTTCTTTACTTTGATCATAACGCTACCACCCCTTTGGCACCAGAAGTTCTCGAGGAAATGCTCCCGTTTCTGCGAGAAAGCTATGGGAACCCTTCCAGCCTCCACCGCTTGGGCCAGGAAGCCTCCCGAGCCCTCCAACTAGCTCGAGAAAGACTGAGCGCTTTCCTTCACGCCCAGCCGGAAGAGATCATCTTTACCAGCGGCGGAACCGAATCCAATCACCTGGCCTTTTTTTCCGCTCTAGGCACGACCGGTCGAACCCAGTTCGTTACGACGCAAGTCGAACATGCTTCTGTCTACCGCCTTTGCCAGTTTTTGCAACGTAAGGGCTACCAGGTCCACTATGTAGGGGTAAACAAGCACGGACAACCCAACTGGGAGGAGTTTGAGCGGTATATCAGCTCGCGAAGCGCGCTTGTTTCGGTGGCATGGGCCAATAGCGAGACAGGAGTGCTCTCTCCAATAGAAATGATTGGAGAGTTGTGCCGTAGCCAGGGAGTTCTTTTCCACTGCGACGCAGTCCAGGTAGCGGGCAAGCTTCCGATTGAGTGGAGTCAACTTCCCATGGATTTTCTTTCGCTGTCCGCACACAAGTTTCACGGGCCTAAGGGAGTAGGAGCGCTTCTAGTGCGAAAAGGGGTTCCCGTGGAACCTCTCTTTTTTGGAGGTGGGCAAGAACAAGGCCGCCGGTCGGGAACGGAGAATGTAGCGGGGATTGTTGGAATGGGGAAAGCCGCCGAACTTGCCTCCCAGTATCTTGCCGAAAATGGACCTGCCAAACTGGCTGAGCTTCGGAACTGGTTTGAGGACAAGCTATTGGCGGAGATTCCCGGTGTTCGAGTAGTGGGGCAAGGATCTCCGCGCATTCCCAATACAACCAGTCTTTTCGTTCCCGGTACCGAGGCTTATACCCTGGTGCATGAACTTTCTCACCGAGGGATTTGCGTATCGACCGGTTCGGCTTGTAGCTCGCGATCGGTGGAACCGTCACGCGTACTTCGGGCCATGGGTTTCTCCGCCCGGGAAGCTAGAGCGACCCTTCGTATCTCCCTTTCCCGCTACACTACGAGGGAGGAACTTTGTGTCCTTACGGAGATTTTGCCCTCTTTAGTAGAAGAGGTTCGAAGAGCCTTTTCGGTCGACTCCTCGTGAGACCTCCGGGAAAGCACTTGGCATGCGACTCCTTTGGGCCAGGAAGGAGATGAGATACTGCCGGCAGTTTCACGGGTTTGGACTCCGAGAAAAGTCTCACCGGGCTCAAACGATCTTCCCTCGCGTACCAAGATGGTAGCGGATCTTGTGAAGGGAATCCAAAGCCTACTGGGGATGTTTTTCGGCCCCTCTGGGTGAGTGCCTCGCAGGAAGGAGAGGGAGAAGGAAAAAAGAAACGATCCAACGCCCAGCGCAATCGCTTCAAAAAAAGGAGTCAGGCCGATGGTGGCCACCAGGATCTTTCCCATTGGACTACAAAAAAGATCCCAACCTTTTTGCTTTGCGAACGAAAAACTCCCGAGAAAATCCTAACTACCCGGCTGATCGGGCGGAGTACCTAAACTCTCCCTTCCACCTAACCATGACGTTAGAAGACATTCTGGAATCTGAGGAGCTCCGCCAAAAGGAGTTTCCGGTGGTTCAGAGAGAAATTTTCCTCGCTCATGCGGGGGTCTCACCCTTACCTCGTCGGGTGGCACGCAAAATCCAGGAAGCTGCCGAACGGTCTACCCTCGGCGACCAGGAACGTGAGGAAATCTGGCAGGAAGTCGAGCAAACCCGGGTGCTCGCCTCGAATCTTTTACAAGCAGAGCCCGAGGAAATTGCGCTTCTCGGTCCAACGGCGCTTGGGCTTAACCTGGTTGCTCACGGGCTAGACTGGAGGCCTGGAGAAGAGATCATCTATTACCCAGGCGATTACCCCTCCAACGTATATCCCTGGCGAACCCTGGCTCAACGGGGAGCGGTTCTTATCCCTTTGCAGCCCAAGGTGCCCGGCCAGATTGATCCAGAAATGGTGTTTGAAGCTCTCTCCCCACGGACCCGGTTGGTCGCTCTTTCTAGCTGTCACTTTCTGTCTGGTTATCTTTTGGATTACCGCTCTATTGGGGAGGAACTTCGTCGGAGGGGGATCCTTTTTTGCCTAGACGGTATCCAATCGCTTGGGGCTGCGGAGCTCGATAGCCGATTTTTCGATTTCTTGAGCGCCGATTCCCATAAGTGGCTACTTGGTCCCCTGGGTGCCGGGATTTTTTTCGTAAAAAAGGAACGGCAAGATGAGCTCTTCCCTTTGCTTGTAGGCGCGTGGAACGTACAAAGTCCCCGGTTCATTGCCCAATCGAGTCTTGTATTTCATCCTACGGCTCGCCGCTATGAATGTGGTGCCCTTTACGCTTTGGGGATCCTCGGTTTGAAAGCCTCCTTAGAACTCCTTTTGAGCGTCGGAATCGAAAAGATTCGCAACCGGTTGCTCCAGCTTCACGATTTCCTTGCTTCTCGATTGGAACAACTTGGCTGGGAGATTCTTTCCGCCAAATTCCCAGAGAACCGACGCAGTGGAATTGTTTCGGTGTCACACCCCACCCACCCTCTTCAGCCGGTTTTCGAACAGCTGAAAGAACAAAACGTTCGCGTTTCCCTGCGGTGGGATAGCGAAGCGAAACCGTATCTTCGCTTCTCGCCACATTTCTATAACACGGAAGAGGAACTCGAAAAGGTCCTCCACATCCTGCAACACCTTTAGAGCCGATGGATCAAAAGCATGGGAACGGAACCCAGAAGGGAAAAAAAATTCCGCTCGAAGCCTACCGGCTCAGTGATCCGGTAGATCGCGCGCGGTTTTTTTTGGGGAAGCGGCTGGTGGTGGAAACAACGGAGGGAAGGGTTAGTGGGCTTATTTGTGAGACGGAGGCCTATGGAGGCGCTGAAGACCGCGCTTGTCACGGGTTTGGCAATCGGAAGACACGACGCAATTGGGTTCTTTTTGAGGAAGGAGGGATCGCCTACGTATATCTCTGCTACGGGATGCATTACCTGCTCAACTTCGTCCTGGGGCCAAAAGGCATCCCGCTCGCAGTCCTCATCCGAGCGGTCTGGATTATCGAAGGGCGCTCCCTTGTGCAGCTAAGAAGAAAAGGAGTCGATCCAAAGAATTGGGCTAATGGTCCAGGCAGGGTAACTCAGGCGCTTGGAATTGACGGGAGTTTCAACGGGCTTTCGCTGGTGGGAGACCGGATATGGGTGGAGGAGACTGGCCTGGTGGTCCCGGAAAAGGAGCTGGAGATTGGCTCCAGAGTCGGCGTGGATTATGCTGGCGACTGGGCCAAGATGCCATGGCGCTTCCGATGGATCGGAGCTCAAAATCATTGCCTTTTCTAAGCAAGAGGTGCTCGAAAAAAAGCGACCGAAAAGGGCAATTTTGGAAACCCTGATGATGGAGCTTCCGTCTGGCATTACGGCGAGACACTATTTTGTCTCCGAGTCCGGTTTTGCTGCCAGTAAGGAGCGAGCTTCTCTTGCTCAAGGGATAGGAACCAGCGAGAAACCTTCGAAGCTAGTACCCGAGGGGCTTGGGTGGGATCAAGGCACCACAAAATAGCTCATGCTGCGCCTGGTGCTGGGACGGTTTTTTGCCAAAAAACCTCGTTTGGAACTCCTCGCACCGCGACCTCAACTATCCCACAACCCGGGCATTGGGGAATGCCAAAAAACGGGTAACCGGCCAGCTTCCATGGCTCTTCCGTCCCGTCGCTAGCCCGAAAGCCACCACGAGACCAAGAGTATGCTTTCGCGAAGAAAAAAAAGGGCCCCTGATCGGGCAAAAGCCCTCCAATTCGTTCTTGCCGAAGCCTTGAGGATTATTGTGGTCCATGGCTGCCATAGATCACCAGGTGTTCGGCTACTTCGGCGCGTCTGGTTGCCTTTAGCCCGTACCGAGACCAGCGCATCCTTCCAGCCAGAAGGATTGACGGAGCCCCACAAGACAGCCGTTGGAGAGCTTTCTAGCATGCCGCCGTCGGATTACGTTGCCTGGCTCCCTAAAAAAGCGATCCTCTTTTGATGAATTTTGGACGGAGAATAGTTGGGAGATGTATGGTATGGGACCTGAAAAGCTTACCCAAGATGCTCCGGGCTTTTTTGGGTATGGATCGTGCTCGTCCCAGAATGATTCCTTGCAAATCCCTTCAAGGGAGAAAGCCTGGCGGCAAACTTGGGATTGTTCTTTCAGGTCTTTCGCTTTAGGGTCCCACTTCCAATGAGCTCCTTTTCAAGGAATCGTTCCTCGGGCTTAGCAATTCCTGCTTTCGCGCTTCGCCGGGCGCAAGATCTCGGGATCGGTGATACTTTGGCCGTTCGCGAAGCGATCGCATTTTGCCGCTCCCTTGGGATCGGTTACCTCCAGCTTTTACCCATCCAGGAAACTGGCGGTGATCACAGCCCGTACAATGCGGTGAGTTCCATCGCTTTAGATCCCGCGCTTTTGGCAACCGAACCGGGAGAGGTTCCGGAACTTTCCGCCGAGGCTTGGAAAGCTGCCAGGGCGCAGCTAGGCTCGGCCGTGGCTGCCTCCCAAATTGAATATCCGCGGGTAAAACAAACAAAATTATGGCTTTTGGAACAAGCTTTCGAAACTTTTCAGCGGAAAAAAGGATCCCTCACGGAGGCCTTCCAGGCGTTTTGCCAGCGGGAAGCCGATTGGCTTCCATCCTATTGTCTTTTCCGGGTGCTGATCGACGAACATCGGGGAGATCCGGTCTGGACTCGCTGGAACACGGAACTTCAGAACCCCGTCAGGGCTCGCCAGTGGCTCGAGCAACACCCAAGGAAGACCGAGCTTGAACGAAAGCTTTCGTTCTATGCTTTCGTCCAATGGGTTGCGTTCTGCCAGTGGGAAACCGTGCGGAAAAAGGCGGATGAAGAAGGGATTGCGCTCATTGGAGACATTCCCTACGGGGTCAATCGCTATTCCGCAGATACGTGGGGGCAACCCCATCTTTTTGACCTCTCCTGGTCTGGAGGATCGCCCCCAGAGCCCTATTTTCAGGAGGATCCCTTTGTGGCCCGATGGGGGCAAAATTGGGGACTCCCGCTCTACCGTTGGGAAGCTCACCAGAAAGAGGATTTTGCCTGGTGGGCTCGGAGAATTGCCCACACCACACGGATCTTTCATGGGTTTCGATTAGATCACGTGCTAGGGTTTTTTCGGATCTACGCGTTTCCCTGGGAACCCGAAAGAAACAGAGAATTTTTCCCTCTCTCACCTCAAGAGGTGGCCGAGCGTACAGGAGGACGCTTGCCCCGGTTTTTCCCACGGCCTGATGATCCCCCTTCGGAGGCAAATGCCAACGCGGTTGAAGGCGCAAGGTTACTTAAGAAAATCCTCGATCTATCGCAGGGCGCACTAGTGATTGCGGAAGACCTGGGCATGGTCCCCCCCTACGTGCGGCCCATTCTTACGGAGCTAGGCATTCCCGGTTTTACGATCCCCCGGTTCGAGCGCGAGCCCGACGGAACCTATCGCTCTCCCTCGACCTATCCTCCCCACAATGTGGTTACCTACGCAACGCATGACCATCCTCCCCTCGCTGTCTTGTACGAGAAACTTTGGGAATCCGCGCAAAAAGATCCTCGACCCGAAAAGCGGGCACACGCCTATCACGAACTGACGTGTCTTTTGAGATTCGCTGGGTGGGCGGCCACGGAGCTTCCTGCAAGGTTTCCGGATCAACTGCACATGAGGCTGATCGAGATCTTGCTTGCTTCACCTTGCTGGCTTGCCGTTTGGCTCGCGCCGGATCTTTTGGGAACCAAAGAATGGTTCAATCGCCCAGGTACCGAAGGAGGCCAAAACTGGCGTGATCGTCTTTCCTTGCCTTTGACCGACTACCTCGATCAGGAGCCTTGGAAGAGCAAGTTGCGAAAGGTAGCCGAGCTTCTCAGGGAACACAACCGAAACCACCCTGCCGCAATTTCCCTCTAGCAGGGTTGTGGGGCCTTGCCCCCGGGCTCCTTTTCTTTTGCCATGAGCCAAACCGCACACCAAAAAAGTCGTGCGTCCCGCGGCGCGTGGAGGTTTTGTCTCGAGAAACTTGTGACCGAAATTCGTCGCGCTCCTGCCGGAGACCCTGAGCCAGGACTTTTTGCCTAGTCTGTTAATGCATGAATCATGATGACAACCCGGCGATTCCTCTCTTGCTCCTCAATGGTGCCATAGGGATTTACGACGGGGTGACTCTTCCCGTAACCTCGCGTGTGGAACGTCACCCGATCCGGGGGAAAAAACTGAGCCAACCAGCGCCGGACCGACTCGGCCCTGGCTTCACTCAAGCGAAGGTTATAAAGGTCGTCTCCGAAGGTGTCTGTGTAGCCATCAATTTGCACATCGGCCCTCCGGTACCGGCGGAGAATCTCCACCACCTGCTGGAGATAGGGCTCGGCGCTTGCTCGAAGATTTGCCGAATCAAAGTCAAAAAGAATCTCATTGGGGAATTGGATCACTACCGGCCGGGAAAGGCTAGGGCTAAACGGGGGAATCCCAGCACGAAGACGCGATTGGATTTCTTCGATTCCAGGAATGGCACTTCCGGCAGCCTCCTTGCGCGTAGCATCAGAAAGGATTCCCTGTTCCGTCGCCCCCACAAGGTAGCTGGAACCGGAACTGGAAGGAAGAATGAGCTCCGGCCGCGATACCCCGGCCCGGGAGCTGTCATTGGCCAGTTGAGCGATTTCTGTATCCACTTTGGCAAGCTCGCTCTGCGCGTAAGGACTCACCGCTGTGGGAGGTGTAGGGGCAACCACTGCCAGCTCCGGCGCTTTCCCCGAAGCGGCCTCCGGAAGCGCAGTCTGCCAGGTCCGGCTGTCCAGAGGCTCTTGAGCATTGTTGGGACGCGGTAATTTGAATCGCGGGGTACTCATGGCCAGGGCAGAGACCGAAATCGGTTCCTTGGCACGGGGATCCCCTTGAAAGGAGGAAGCCGGAATCTCAACCCGTTTCAGTTCAAAGGCACGCAGTTTTTCTCTATGAATGGGGATGGCCCATCCTCGCAAAGATACGGAACGGAAAGTCCACAAAAGGAATCCGTGGACAAGGAATGAAAGCCCGAGGGCCGCAATAAAAAGTTTCCGGTCTTGCGCTGACTCAAGAATCATAACCTTACTCCCCTTGTTCGCTTGTTCGTTCTATGTACTCCCAGGAAAGCCCGGATACTTCTCCTTTAGTTTTTTCCGCCATAGTTCCGCCTGCCGCCAATCTCCGGCACGCGTAAAACATTCCGCCGCTTTCGCCATCGCTCGAGGTGTGAGCTCCGCATCGTCATACAAAAGACTCAACGCGCTAAACGCTTTCGCAGCATCCAAATACTTGTTTTGGGCTAGATACCATTCCCCAAGAAGCATTCGGGCTTTTGCGTTGTACTTTCCTTCTAACTCCCTGCGCATGACCTGCTCAATGAGCGAGTACGATGGGCCATATTGGCCCAAGCCGAGTTCCGCCTCCGCGATCCCTAAAAGAACGGTGCTAGCCTCCTTCGATTTGGGTTCCCTAGCCTGAAACTCCTGATAATGCTTGAGCGCCTCGGCCCATTTCTTTTGTTCGCGTTCGGCTTCGGCCAGTTCAAAATACCCCGAAGCAAGATAGGACCCAGGTTGGGGATGCTCAATGACTTTGCGCAAAAAAGCTTCGGCTCTGGCAGGATCTTTCTTCTCAAGCCATCGCACTCCCAGCCAGTAATACAGTCCGGCAGGGATCCGTGCGGCGTTTGGGTCCTCCCCCACCTTCTGGTCGTACTGCTCCACATATTGGGAAGCCTGGATTACATCTTGCTTTTCGTAGGCGATCCAAGCCAGCCGGTACGTAGCTGGAAGGTAAAAAGCCTGCGGGTTTAACTCCCGAGCCATCTCGAGCATCCTCGAAGCCGAGTCGTACTTCTTTAACTCGGTTAAGGCAACGCCCAGACTATATGCGGCAAAAGGACGAAAACGTGACTCTGGATACCGGGTAAGAAGCTCCTGCAACAAAGGAACGGCCTCTGCAGCGTGCTTGGCATCAGCATAAGCAAGCCCCAATTCCGCTAGCACATACTCTTCCAGAGGCCCTCCGGCGAGAGCCTTCTTGGCCTCCTCCAGAGCCCTTACGGCCTTGTCGGGTTCGCGAGCCCTCCGCAGTGCCATTCCTTGGGCCAACCGCGCTTGCGCGTAATAGGAGCCGTGCGGATCCGCTTGCGCCACCTTCTCGTACGCTTGAGCCGCTGCGCGCCAGCGATGCAGTTCAAAAGCGGCTCGGCCCAGACCCAGCTGCACGTGCGCCACAGGGATCCCGTCAGGATTTTGAGCCAGTTGTTCCCAAATGGGAATCGCCTCTCCCCATCGACCTTCCTTGGAGAGAAAACTTGCCTCAAGGTACTTGGCCCGCGGAGCCATGGCTCCTTCCGGGTAGTGTTCAAGAAACCGGTGCACCTCTTCCAGCGTTTGCGATGGATCGAGCTCTATACGGCAATAGGTTGCTTCGTAGGAAACTAGTTCCGCCAAGGCATGCCGAGGCCAGCGACGTAAAGTCTCCTCGAACACGCGAATTGCCTCTCGGTATTTCTGCAGCTCCAAGTAACTATGCCCTAGATCAAACCACAGAACCGGTTTCAAGCTCTCCAGCGTTTCAGATTGGAGCTCAGCAAATAATGCAACATACTTGTCAAAGGCTTTCTCGCCAAAAACGGCCTGGAGCAAACCCGCATTGGCCAGCCGGATCCATGGGCTTTTCGGGTACGACCGGCGAACTTGCTCGAAATGTTGGCGAGCCAACGACCACTGTCCTTGATTGAGGAGCGCCCATCCCGCTCGCGCTACCGCTTCGCTCTTTGTCTCAGACCGGGTTGCGTGCTCTTCCACCCAGCTCCAATAGCGATAGGCTTGGTCATAGCGATGCCTCTCTTCAAAGTACCCCGCCAGAGCCTGAGCTGCACCGATTGCCGTTCCCGAATCTGGACCCTCCACTAGCGCTTGCAAGTCCCGGAGGCCCTCGGTCTCTTGCCCAAGATGGATTCTGCAAAGGGCCTCGTAAATGCGAGCCACACCTTGCAAGGATGGAGGAGCGGTGCGGGAAAGATCCAAAAACCGCTTCTCTGCCTCTACCCACTTACCTTGGAGATAATACGTCTCCGCCTCCCGGTATCGGGCGTCTGCTGCGAGGGCCCCCTGGGGAAAACGTGCCAACAAGGCGCGATAGATTGCCTGTGCTTCAGGGTAACGAGAAAGCAACCGGTAGGATTCGGCAATGTAAAAGAGGGCAGCTTCCTGCTTGGACTCTTCTAAGCTAGAAAGCGCACTTCCCAGCGACCGGATGGCTTGCGCATACTTTCCCTGTTGAAAGTACGAAAGGCCCTCCTCAAACTCTGCCTGCGCCGGGTCCAAAACGCTCATCCCAGGGGGAAGTGCCCTCCTCACCATCTGGCTCCATCCCCACAGCGGTAAGAAAAACAAAAGCCAATAGAAGACCCTGGCTTTCACGACCCCAAACCCGGCAACCAGAGCTAAACTGGCGACCCGATACCCCGATCCCAACCCATCCTGCCTGCCGGCGAAAGAAAGAGAGCCGGGTCCGTCACCTTTTAGGGGGTTGAGGTCTTTTCTTCGGGTCGGGTGGTGGCAAAGGCAATGTTCCACACGTTGGCAGCTCGACACACATCTAGCACATTTACGATCACCTGATAGCTCGTATCAGAATCCGCCCGGATGATCACTGCCTGGTCCGGATATTGCTCCACCAAGCCCTTGAGAATTTCTTCCAATTCCTCCCGGGAAACCACACGCCGATTGAGGTTGACCTTGCCGTCCTTGCTCACATTGACAACGGCTTCCCCTGGTAAGCGATTGGGCTCTTGCCCATGTTTGGCCTTGGGAACCTTAATGGAAAGATCGGCTTCGTAGCGAGCCAGATTCCAGGTGAGAAGAAAGAAGGACAGAAGAAAAAGGATCACATCAATCATCGGCGCCAATTGAAAACCAATGGGTTCAAAAACCAGCCTTCGACGAAGATTCATGGCTCTGCTCGGCCCTTGCTATAGGGATGACAATTTTCCCTTTTCCCTCTTAACTGCCAGCACAAGCTCCTGTACCCGCAGGGTGGCGCGTTCCTCAAAAAGGCTGACCAGCCGCTGAACCTTTCCACGGAAATAGGAGTAAAATAACATGGCCGTAATCCCCACGATCAGTCCCACCGCGGTGGAAACAAGGGCTTGAGAGACTCCTCCCGCCAGTAGCATCGTCCGCATCGGGGAAGGTTCTGCAGCAATGGAGCCAAAAGAGCGAAGGATTCCGATCACGGTACCAAAAAGCCCAACCATGGGAGCGATGACCCCCAGATCCAATAGATACATCACCCGCTGGCCAAGCTCAGCAACGATTGCCGACCCTGTGGATTCGGCTACTGCACGAATCGCCTCCGGATCCGCCTCACCTTGCTTCCACACAAAATGAAGGACCGAACGCAATAGCCGCGCCAATGCCTGGGAGCGACCGCGTAGGTATCCGGCAAGCCCGGTCCAGTCTTCCTTCTCAATAAAAGCATCCACTTTTTTTTCTAACTCTGGAGTTGTAATCCGGCTGTCTCGTAACGAGACCAGATAATAAAAAACAAGCCCCACAACCGCAACGGAAACGCCAAGGAGGGGGATCATCACCCATCCGGCCGACTGCAAAAGCTCCCACACCGTGAAAACCTTTCCCAATTGCGGAAGCGTGGGTACGGTAGCTGCGGCAAAGAAGGTCATAGGCTTGCCTAAAGAAGCGGTTTGTTCCGTAAAGATGTATCCTTCCCTTTTTCCAAGGCTCTTTTTTTTCGGATCCTCCCAGCCCAATCAGCCAGGGACCCGAAAAAAAGACCACTCTTCCTTTTTTTCGAAGACTATGGGACGGCTCGCTTGCCAACGCAAGCCGCCTTTACTACTAATCGAAACGGCTGTGCGCTACCGATCCCTCCTTCTTTTGGGAGCCCCGGGATCTGGAAAGGGGACCCAAGGCAAGATCCTAGGAACGATCCCCGGGTTTTTTCACTGCGCCAGTGGTGAGATCTTTCGGTCCCTTGACCCCAAGTCTTCGGCAGGGCAACTTTTCTGGCATTATTCGACCCGGGGCGAGCTGGTACCGGACGCGCTCACCGTTCAAATCTGGCAAGAACACCTCCGCTCTATGATCGACCAAGGACGCTTCCGGCCGCAGGAGGATTACCTGGTGCTCGACGGCATACCCCGCAATGTAAACCAGGTTCACATGCTAGCCCCTTATGTCGAAATCCTCAGGGTGTTTCACTTAAGTTGCCCCAACCGAGCGATCCTTTTGGAACGTCTTCGCCAGCGAGCACGCAAGGAAGGCCGACCTGACGACGCAAAGGAAGAGGTGATTCTCCAGAGGCTAAAGACCTATGAGGAAGAAACGCGGCCGATCCTTTCGTGTTTTTCCGAGGACCTTGTCCTCCATGTGGACGCCACGCAGCTCCCATATCAGGTACTACGAGCGATCCTCAATGCTCTGCCTTAATCCCGGCGATTTTCGGTGCGGTTACCGGCCCGGAGGAGGCCTCGTGTTCCGCAAGCCGGGCCTTCGCGCGGGCCTCGAGCTGTTCGTAAAGCTCGCGGTTCTTTTTTAGCTCGGCAACCGCTTGATCTCGGCCTTGCCCCACCTGCCGACCTTCAAAGAAAACCCAGGAACCCTTACGCTCAAGAAGCCCCACTTCCAAAGCCCAGTCTACCAGTGCCCCCTCTCGAGAAATCCCTTCGTTGTACAGAATGTCAAACTCGCATTCCGTAAAAGGAGGGGCCACTTTATTTTTTACAATTTTGACCCGTGTCCGGTTTCCGATCACATTTCCATCGGGCGCTTTGAGTTGCGCCACTTTTCGGATATCGATGCGTACCGACGCGTAGAATTTCAACGCCCTCCCACCAGGAGTTGTTTCGGGATTGCCAAAGAGGACCCCAATTTTCTCTCGCAACTGGTTGGTAAAAATACACACGGTCTTCGCCCGACTGATGAGCGAGGTCAACTTTCGCAAGGCGCTACTCATAAGCCGTGCCTGCGCTCCGACCGTTGCATCACCGATTTGCCCCTCAAGCTCCACCCGGGGAACAAGCGCAGCTACGGAGTCGACGACCACCACATCTACCGCGTTGGATCGGATGAGGGTTTCAGCAATCATAAGCGCTTCTTCTCCCGAATCCGGCTGGGAAACCAAAAGCTCGTTCATGTTTACCCCAATACGGCGGGCGTAATTGGGATCCAGAGCATGCTCGACGTCAATGAGCACCCCAACACCCCCCATCCGCTGAGCCTGTGCCAAGACCGTCAGGGCCAGGGTGGTCTTACCGCTGGATTCAGGACCAAAAATCTCTACAATTCGACCCCGAGGGAACCCGCCCACTCCCAGCGCCTGGTCCAACACCAGACATCCGGTTGGGATCACCTCAATAGCCAGCTTGGCACGATCATCCCCCAGCCGGACGATGGAACCGTCCCCGTACTGCTTGGTAATAGCTTGAAGCGCCAGCTCCAGGTTTTTATCCCGGCTCTGGGCCCCTTTGACCAGCGTCTTCCCTTCTTCTTCCCTCGCCACGGCTTGTTCGAGCCTCACCTAGCTACAAAAGGCATGCTCTCCATCCAAAAACCCCTGGAGATGTCGTAACCGGGTCGGATGGCGCATTTTTCGCAAGGCTTTTGCTTCAATCTGCCGGATCCGCTCCCGGGTCACCTTAAACTGACGCCCTACCTCCTCCAGCGTGCGAGGATAACCATCGACAAGCCCGAATCGCTGTTCAATCACCGTTCTTTCCCGTTCGGTCAGCGTATGGAGGACATGACGAATCTTTTCTTTTAAGAGGAAATAGGCTGTCATCTCTGAAGGGTTCTCGGCGGATTTATCCTCGATAAAATCTCCAAACGTAGTGTCCTCGCTATCCCCTACCTGAGCCTGCAAGGAAATCGGATGCTGAGCCATGCGGAGAATCGCCCGTACCCGTTCCACCGGAAGCTGGGTTTCCTCGGCGATTTCCTCCGGAGAAGGTTCTCGACCGAGCTCCTGGATCAATTGCTTTTGAACACGCATGAGCTTGTTAATGGTCTCAATCATGTGCACCGGGATCCGAATCGTGCGGGCTTGATCCGCAATGCTCCGGGTAATCGCCTGGCGAATCCACCAGGTCGCATAGGTGGAAAATTTGTAGCCGCGGCGATACTCAAATTTCTCGACCGCTTTCATAAGCCCCATATTGCCCTCCTGGATCAGGTCCAAAAAGGACAAGCCCCGGTTGGTGTACTTTTTCGCAATGGAAATGACGAGCCTAAGATTGGCCTCCACCATCTCCGTCTTGGCTTTTAGCGCGCGGTCGAGCGCCTCTCGCAATTCCTTGTGATACTTCTTAAAATCCTCGACATTACACCAGGCTTCCTGCTCCATTTCCTTTATCCGAGACTCAATTTCCCCTAGTCGCTTATTCCTCTCTTCGCAGAGCGGCCCAGCCACAAGCTGCTTCTTTTCCTCTTCCAAACGCAACAGCTCTTCAAAACGAGCCGTGCTCACCGCGGCGAAATCCTCGATGACCTTCTGTTTAAAGTAAAACTTCGGGTAGAGCCTCTCCAGTTCTCCTCGTCTTTTCTCAAACTCCCTGCTCCATTTGATCTGGTTGCGACTCCCTGGCTTGAATTGGCAAACCTTGCGATACAGCTCGTTTAAGTCGAGCATAGCCTGTTCGACCTTTCGCGTCAGTCCTTTGAGGGACTTCATATACTGGTCACGGCTTTCAATCTTTTTGTCCTGGATCACTCGATCAAACCGTTCCCTTCCCTGTTCCAACTTGCTGGCAAGCTGAAGATACTCTTGGGCAATGAAACCAAACCGGTGAAGGCACGCTTGCATCGTCAGCTCTGCCTCTTCAATCCTTTTGGAAATTTCAACCTCTTGCTCCCGCGTTAACAGGGGAACCTGACCCATCTGCTTGAGGTACATCCGTACCGGATCATCCAGGATGTCCAGCTTTGTTTCCTTTTCCTCCTCCCGATCCAGGTCCATGCGGCCCGATCCCTTGAACCGATCTACCTCCGATGGGTCAATTACCTTGATCTCGAGGTTGTGCAAAAACGAAAGGATCTCTTCAATTTCCTCCGGCCCGTTTTTACCCTCTGGAAGAGCCTCATTCACATCGTCGGAGGTCAGGTAGCCCTGCTCCTTGGCCAAGCGAATTAAATGGCGAAGAATTTCCTGCTTTTCAGGGAGTCCATCACACAATTCGGAAAGTTTTCCCACCCCCCCCTTCTGTCGGGACAAAAAAGACGAGCTATGAGAGTCGAGGCCATTAGGGGAGAAGCTAGAGGGATCCAACTTGACGGGAGAGTAATCGGTTCCAGTTAAGGACTCAGAGGATCGTTCCATTTGGGTTCGACGATTGGTTCGCTTCATAGGGTCCTAAAGGGGTTCCAGGCCAAAGGAACAAGACACTCAAAGCTAGCAGTTGACCCTCCGAAGGTCAAGTAACTCCCTAGTCTTGGCCAGGATTTCCTCCGCCGTGCCCTGGCCGGCGCGAATTTCTTGTTCCAAGCGTTCAATCCGCTGTTGCCGCCACAACTCTTTGAGCTGATTGGCCAGCCCCCGAGCATAACTTTGGAGATCAAGCTCCGGATCGATCGGTTCAGGATCCAGCAAAAGCCCCGCAAGCCAACTTTGCAGCGGCCCCTTCGGAAGGCGATCCAAAAAATGAGGAGCCCCTTGCCAGTCTCCGGAAAGTTCCTCTGCAACGAGATCAGCAACCACCGATCCCCCAACAAAACTCTGGAGGATCTCCCGGGAAAGCTCCCGATCGATGATGCCAGCGTATTCTGGATGCGCAAGCAAAAGCGAGGCCAACGCTCGAATGGTCGGATGAACCGGCCCCAATCCGGAAATGTGGCCTTCGCCTAGTCCCTCGCGCTTGGGTTCGCGCGTCCCGCCAGCCTCTCCCACGCGACGTTCCAGCGAACGAAAGGAAACCCCTAGACGGGCTGCAGCTTCCCAAAGGGCCTTTTCGCGATACACGGGATCTGGAATGACCGCCAAAGCCTGGGCGATCTCCCCGCTGGCCTCCGCGCAACCCCCCGGGTCTGTGAGATCGAAACGGCGACACACCACATCCAATAGAAAGCGAATGTACGGAGCGGCTTGCGCAATTTTTTCCTCAAAGGCCGCACGCCCATAGCGACAGAGGAAACTATCCGGGTCCTCGCCCGGCGGTAAACAGAGGATTTCGACCTCTAAGCCACAGGACAGGAGAAGCTCAAACGTGCGGGCTGTCGCGCGCTCCCCTGCCGGATCCGCATCAAAGCAGACAACCACACGGCGGCAAAACCGGCGCAACAGGTTTGCCTGCTCTTGAGTGAAGGAAGTCCCTTGGACAGCTACCACCTGGGAAAGCCCGGCCTGGTGACATTGCACCCAGTCCATTGGCCCCTCGCACAAAAGAGCATAACCCGCTTGGGCGATCGCCCGCTTTGCCCGATCGAGCCCAAAAAGGATCTTGCCCTTCGAAAAAATCGGGCTTTCTGCCGAGTTGATGTATTTGGGCGTTTCTGGCTGGGCTTGCAAAATCCTTCCGGAAAACCCAACCGTTCTCCCCTGCTCATCTCGAATCGGAAAAATGACCCGGTTCCGAAACCGGTCGTAGGGACGACCGGAAGAGGACCGGATGGCTAGCCCCGCCTCGACCAAAAGATCGGGCTCCATTCCTTCTTGTTGCGCCCACCCGAGGGTTGCCTGCCAGCCATCAGGAGCAAATCCTAATCCCAGTTCCTCCCATATCTGGCGAGAGATCCCCCGGTCCGCGAGATACTTTCGCGCACTCTGGGCCCCGGGATCGTCCCGCAGGAGCCGCGCCCAAAATTCTCCGACGGCTTGGCACACGTGATAGAGTTTCTGCCGGCGTTGCCCGTCTTTTCCTGAGCCTCCCAGGGTCTGGGAAAGATCGATGCCTGCCCGCTCCGCCAAGCGCCGCAACGCGGTCAGAAAATCTACGTTTTCGTAAAGCATGATAAAATCGAAGACCGTTCCACCATGGCCGCTAGACCAACACTTGAAGACTTGCTTGACCGGATCCACAAAGAAGGAAGGATTTTTTTCTGCTGTAAACGGGCTTAAGCCCTTGTACTGGGAACCGGCGCGGCGTAACGCCACGTAGCCGCCGATCACTTCCACGATGTCATTGGCGGCTCGCACCTCTTCGATGATCTTTCTTAAGTCTTGCCGTGACATGAACCGCCACCGGTTTCTCAGAACCCTTTCTCAAAACCCACCCAGCTTCCGCAGGCTTGGCTTGGCCGCAGTGGCCCTTGGCCTTTTCTTTTTGGCCTGCCCTACCCAATATGGTCAAGCCACGGGTAAACCGGGCAGTGTGGTGGTCTACCTAGAAAACCCACGAGTCGCTTCACAATTCCAGGTCGACAGTGAGGCGGTGCGCACGCTCTTTCGTCAAGGACTTCTGCGTTTGTGCCACACCCAAAGCGTGGTCCAAGCATGGAGGGAGGCACTGGGCGTTCAACCTTCGGATACGGTCGGGATTAAGATTTCAACGACCGCGGGTCCCCTTATGGCAACCCGGTTGGCCTTGGTGCGTGCGATTGTCGATAGTCTGATCGAAAGCGGCCTTGCACCTTCCCAGATTATCGTTTGGGACAAGTTCGAGGACGATCTCAGAAACTCCGGATACTTGCCCGCCCCAACGGAACTTCGCTGCCGTGTAGCTTCGGTCATCCCCGAAACTGGGTTCGATCCCCATCGCTATTATGTGAACGAACTGTGGGGCAAACTAATCTGGGGAGATCTTTTATTTCGAGGAACTCGGCCGTCAGCTGGACAGTGGCGCTGGGAGCTTGAACATCCAGCTGAAGCATCGGGAGGTATTAGCTCCGAAGATCCCAGCACCAGTAATCGCTCGTTCTACGCCCGCCTGGCTACGCAGATTTGTACCAAAATTGTTCACGTCCCTGTGCTCGTGGATCATCCTTCGGTCGGCTTTTTGGGATGCCTTGCCGATCTAGCCTTAGGGATAGTAGATAATAGCCGCAGATTCCTTTCGGAGGGTATCTGGGGGGACCCCGCTATCCCAGAGATTCTTTCGCAAGACTTTGTCCGTACGCGAACCGTACTCCATGTGCTCGATTGCCTTATGATCCAGTATGGAGGAGGGCCTCGATGTGCCCCGCAATACACCTATCCACTCGGCGGCATCTATCTCTCCCGGGATCCCGTAGCCATTGACAGCACCGTGCGGGCCCGACTGGAGACCTGGCGAAGGGAAGCCAAATTGCCACCGCTTGGGCCAAGGACCCGTTACATTGAAACGGCGGCCCGGTATGGCTTAGGGATTGCCGATCCTTCGAAAATCGAATTAATTGCCCTTCCATGAACACCCTACCTCAAGATCCCATCCAACGCCTCGAAGAGTTGTTGCGCATCCTCCGAGGACCGAAAGGATGCCCTTGGGACCGGGAACAAACTCACCAAAGCCTGAAAGGACAGCTTTTGGAGGAATGCTACGAGACCGTCGAGGCAATCGATAGTGGCCAAGCCGAGGCCCTAAAGGAAGAGCTTGGGGATCTTTTGCTTCACATCGCCTTCCATGCCCAGCTGGCCCACGAAGCAAACCAATTCGATCTCAAAGAGATTGCCGAAGAAGCGTGCCAGAAAATTCTTCGACGACATCCCCACGTTTTTGGAGACCAGCCCGAGCCATTGTCCAGCCAGGGAGTGGTAGAACGCTGGAACCAAATCAAAAAGGCGGAAAAAAAGGACCGGAGCAGTGAACTGGATGGGATTCCCAAACCCCTCCCTTCGCTTCTGCGAGCCGAGAAACTAGCCAAGCGAGCTCGCGGAGCGGGTCTTTCTTTTCCCGAACCTTCTTGGCTCGTTAACCGGGTGCGGGAGTTGGTACAAAAACTCCAAGCCATGAGCGACGAGGATGGCTGCACCGCAGAAACAGTTCTGGGGGAGCTTCTGTGGACCGTGGTTTGTCTCGCCCTTTGCCACAAGCTCAGTGCCGAGGAACTTCTTCGTAAAAGCCTTCATGATTTTGAAGCCCGCTTTCGCCACAAGGAAAATAGCTTGAGAAAAGAAAAGAAAACGTGGCAGGAGCTTCCTCATGAGGAGGCTTACGCCACCTGGTTCGATGTCGAAGCGAATACCCACCCTAAGGACAACCGGCCCCTCCCGTAAAAACGGGAAGGGGAACACGAACCCACCATGAAGCTGCAGGATCTTTGCTTGCTCCACGATCCCGAAGCGGTTTCCCAAAGGGCCGGCCGCGCCGCCAGAGCGCTGGGTTGGAAAAGGAAACTCCTGCACCGAATCGGAAAAGATGGCGTAGAATGTTTTCTCAGCGGCTCTAACGAAAGAACCCGACCCAACGTGCTTCTTTCTGCTGGCATCCACGGCGATGAGCCCGCCGGTGTGGAAGCTGTCCTCCAGTGGATGGAAACCCCTCCACAATGGGTTGAGTCATTCTGTTTTACCGTCCTCCCCTGTTTAAACCCATGGGGCCTGCGGAACAATTCGCGCTATAACGAAGAGGGGATCGATTTGAACCGATCGTTTTTACGCGACGATGTTCCCTTAGTAGAAACACTCCGACAGGTTTATCAAGCTCGAGGACCCTTTGATCTTGCTCTTTTGCTCCACGAGGATTACGACGCCTGCGGGATTTACCTCTATGAAACGCCAGCGACTGTCTCCTCCTGGGGACATCGGTTGATACAAAACGCCCAAATCCATTGTCCAATCGATAGCCGCACCCGCATCGAGGGTCGCCCTCACGATACCGGGGTTCTTCGGCGCCCCCTGCGTTGGAAACGGTTCCTAAAAATCGGGATGCCGGAGGCTGTCTATCTTTACCGCGCGGGCTGCCCTCGGATTTACACCATGGAGACCCCATCCGAGTGGGACATCCGTTGCCGGGTCAAGGCGCACCTTGCTTTTGTGGAAACTGCTCTTTCTCTTTTGGAAGAGGAACGGAAAAAGAAATCTCCCCAAGCCTCAGCGGCGTAAACTCGAAACTTTCCTCTCCCTTAAGGATCCGTTCGGTCAAACCAGAGAGAACTCTTCCACTCCCAAGAAAAGGGAGTTTCTAGTGCCGCTCGAATCGTCCTAGCGAGAGTTTGCGTGGCGCTGGCTCGCCGCTCATGACCCAGGTGTTAGCCAATACCCGCGCTATTAAAGGCAAAGATGCCGGTAACCAACCGTTCCTAAAGCCATAAACCACGATTCCCCTACCAGGAGAGATCGTCCGGGACACTAGCCGAAGAGCGCTGACGACGATTTGCGCGCTGGGGTTTCACCGACAACCCCTAGGTAAGCGCCCAGTCGCGCCTTTTCGCGCGACAGAGGCGCGGGAAAGCCCTCCATTGCCTCCCGAGCGGGCATGCGCCGCATGCGCCGCTTTGACTCTCTTCCAAACCCCCACCAGAGAAACGACCATACACGCTTGGTCCGAAACCTCTCGGGTAGGCCAGCGTGACATGACCGCCATTGCCAGTAGGCAGGACTGCCTCCTGCACCGACCGGCGGTCGGAGAGACCCAACCCCCTCCGAGCAATGGTACAAGGCCGCGCCCTGGTAAAAAACTTCTGCCCTCACCGCGCGCGTCGTTGACCGCCTCTGCCACAAACATGCGGGTCGGATCGGCTTCCATACCCTCGACTTCGGCAGCAAAAAAGCCGACTTCACCATCGCAATCGCCTTGGCCCTAGACGAAGAGAGAGCGAACCAAGCCCGAACGGGATCCACTAACTCCAACTCGAGTTTCCTCTAGCGAAGATCCCATCGTTCGATCACAAGCACCTTGCCCGATTCGGCGGAGGACCGAGCGATCCCTTCGCACGCATCACTAAAAAGCGCTTTGGCCTCTTCCTCGCTTTTGCCACGGAGATTCAATCGGGATCCCGCGGATCTTCAAGCGATTGCCAAAGCAGTCCGTTTCCCGCAGAGCGGGATGATTTTCGTTCATGTCGATCCCGACGGGCTCCGGCACGGCGGCGTCTTACCAGGGAAACGGATCCGCGCCTTGACGCTTGCCAATACCGGCCACCCCTTCCGGTCCCACACGAAACGGTAGCTTAAACGCAAAATCCCTCTCGGTTCCGGACGAGTTTGCCAGCCTCCCAATCCGTTCGGTACCTGCAAGCGCAGCTGATAGGCTCCCGTCTGTCGATAGCGTGGGTAAAAAGGAGGAGTCCCGGCAGTCTTGTCTTTCGACCCGAGCGACATCGAACTGGCTCTTCCGCCCACCTGCCAAATCTCCTTCCAGTCCAAACGGTTGCCGCACCCGTCATCTTCCAAGGAAAAGTTTTTACGGGGAAGAGCCGGCGCGCATCAAAAAAGAGACCCACCGGCCCGAACCCCTGATCGGCCAGGCGCTGGTACCGCCTGGTTCGCAGGATGGTTCAGCCGCTCCTTTTTTCCTGCAAAACGTTTGATCCTGGCTTCTTTTCCTTGAGCTTGCGGATCACCGTTTCCGCTCCTCCGCATCCGGCTCGTTAACTTCCCCAATGGTCTCGGACCGCTTTTCGCGACTCGAAGCGATCTTTCCTTCGAGCTCGGATCCGGAGCGCATGGAACTCTCCGGCGGCCAAGCCAAACCGCAAGAAAAATCGCTTTAGCTTGCTGAGCGAAACACCAGCATGCATCTAAGAGAAAAAACTCCGCTCCACCTGACCATAGAGCGTCACATAGGTGGCAAGCAACGTCCCCCTTGTTCGATCGTCACCGGCAACCGCGTCTAGTAAGGGAAAATAAAGAGCTTTCTCATGCGCTCGCTTCGGGCGCGTTGTTGGCACCCTTCTGCGCGGATTTTCTTCTCGCAAAGCCTGGCACACAATGGAACGATCTCTTCGTGTAGCTCGCGCATATGTACCGTCGGTCATCTCATTCGGATCCACCAGCAGGATGGATCAACTCTAGCCAGCCAATGCTGTTTTCAGGTACTCAAAGCCAAAAGCGGATCAGCCGGTCGCGCTCCTCGACCAGGATGACGCTAGCCTTCGGATCACGTAGCTGCCCAATTGAGCCTTCTACGATGGCCGTTTATCCCGGAGCCCATTTCCCTGACGGCCTTGACGATCCGCAACGGTTGCTTCGAGAGCCAACCCGGAGAACCCAATCCAATTGTCTTCGTCCATCCGCTGTTTGATCGACGCTTGCACACCCGTGCGTAGCGCACCGCTCCATCGGGTGATGCCGCCTCCGCATGCACGATTACCGTCCCGCTCCGCAACTATTCTGCGGGGAAAGACAAACACCCCTCCTTCCGCATCTGCCAAGCCCCCTTGTTCCAAACACGCTCCCGCTTGGCCCACATACCCAACTTCATTCGGAGATGATACGACGAACAGCCTTATGGGTTCCTATACTGTTTTATACTGTTTAGCTTTTGGTAACCCTCGCGAACCCCCACCCGAAAACCTTCAGGGCTCAAACACGTGAAAAACAAAAGCTCCAGCCGCCGTCAACCCTTAGCACACCTCAGCCCAACGCTCCTGGGCCGAGCGCGGGTATTCTCTTTCTTCGATCCGGTAACGACGACCCAGTTCGCGAAAGAGAGACTTGATGGCCAATTGGAGCTTCCAGGTGGCCTTCTGGCGGTCCTCCCTCTTACCCACATAGAAGGGTTCCCCATAAGCCACAAACACCCGGCACCGTTTCAACCAAGCCGTCGGCTCGTAGAGCTGATCGGACCCCACCACCGCAGCAGGAAGGATCGGAACGGCGGCTAGTTGAGCCAGCGCTACGGGGCTGTCGGGTAGTTTAGCATCAAAAAGGATAGACTGGCACCCATGACGGATCCCTTTTTCCGGAAAAATTCCTACCATTCGCCCGGCCCGTAACCGTTCTAACGCCGTTCGAACCGCCTGCCGGTCCATCCTCTGCCGGTCCACTGGGAAACAGTAAACTGACCGCAATATCCAACGCAGGATGGGTACACGAAAAAACTCTTCTGTGGCCATGTAATCCACAGGCCTGGAACACAGAGCACCCAAAAGAATGGGATCAAAGTGACTAATGTGGTTGGAAACTAAAAGACAACCCCCCCGTTCCGGGATATGCTCCAGTCCCTCCCAATGGATGTCAGCGCCGAGTTGGAGAAGGCAACCGCTCGCAATGGCTGCTGCCCGGTACCATATGGGTTGGAGTGCTGAGATAAGCGACACTTTTTGGGTGGGCCCATCCTCCCCCATCTCCCCTCCTCCCAGAAACCCAGCAAACGTTAGCTAACCTTTCGATCCGAACGCAAAAGCGAAAACATCTGACTAAAATCTGGCTTGGGAATTTCAGCACCCACAAGGCTTTCTGCTTTCCCCACAAAGACAGCACCCTCGTCAATAAGCAAGCGTGCTGCCTTCACGTCCCCGTACATCTGGGCCTTTCCCCGGAGATCCACTTTGTTTTGAGCCACCACATTGCCTTGAAGCTTTCCGAAGATGGTCACATCCCGGACGCGGATCTCAGCTTTAACCATCGCCTCTTCCCCGATGGTAAGCGTTCCTTCCTCGGACACAATCGTGCCTTCCAAGCACCCGTTCAAGTGAAGCTCACCCCGAAAACCCAAAACCCCTTTGAATTCTGCCCCAGGATTGAGTACGGTCACCTCTGGAAGCTCTCCCCGGGGCGGTTCCGGTGGGACTGAAGGGGTTGCAGGGGCGGCCATCCACTCCGTCTTTCTTTTCATTCCTCCAAGCATTGGAGCCACAGTGTGAGGAAGTGGTTGCACTTCTGTCAAGAGAAAGCTTAACGGAAAGCTCGCCGTCGTCTTTGAGAAATTCCAGAACAGAGGCAATGGCTGGGAGGGCCCTCGCCCAAGATCTCATTCACGCCCAAGGTAAAAAAAACAGGAGCTTCTATTGCAAAAAATTCGTCAGTAGTGCTGGGGAAAAAATAGCGGCCCACCGGCGGCACGGGTCTTTCTTGACGAGGTACAAGAGAAGCTTTTCAAGTTAGGCCTTCTAAGACAAAAAAGCTTATGGTTCACCATATCTGTCTTGTCCGTTTTCTTGAGCCAGTTTCCAACGAGGTGCTGGAGAACCTCATGGTCGAGACCCGGATCCGGCTTCTTAAGATTCCGGAAGTGCTCAATTTGCGTGTAGGAAAACGGATCGACAGTCTCCGCAATCCGTACGGCTTTTTTTATTCTTTTGACACGGACGATATGCAGAAGCTTTCCGTGATTCGCGAAAGTGCCATCTACGTTCAATTCGAGCGCCAGGTACTGGAAACCCACCGCCATGAGGCATTGGAGCTAGACTTCGAGATGGAGCCGGGAAAGGACGTCCGCTATTCCTAGAGGCCGCAGCAAAAGACGGATGCAGCTAGGAAGATCGGATCAGCGTGCAGGGTTGATGGTGTTTTTCCAACACACCCAGGAGTGAAGGTAAAGTTGGGAATCGTCATCGCTTTTGCAATGGCGACCAACAGGAACACCTGCTGCTGGCAGCCGATCGACCCAAAAGCCCTGTAATCGAAGGGTTTCGGTGTCAACCAGTATCTCGGGTTTCTCTCATCGGACCCTCTTTTACCGCGCATGATGGCGGTGCTACATTCACACCTCGGTGGAATCCCGCTGCTGCATCGTCGGTGGCGGGCCAGCCGGGATAATGCTCGGCTTCCTGCTAGCACGCATGGGTATCAAGACCGTTGTGTTGGAGAGGCACGGCGATTTTCTCCGCGACTTCTGTGGCGACACGAGCCACCCGTCTACGCTTCAAATCATGTACGAGCTCGGCCTGCTTGAAACGTTTCTAGCGCTTCCTCACAGCGAAGCCAGCCGAGTCGACATTGAGATGGGTGTAGAAACGATCACCATCGCCGATCTCACGCGCCTGCCGACGCGCTGCCCGTTCGTTGCCTTCATGCCACAATGGAAATTCCTGAACTTCCTTGCCGAGCACGGGAAGCGTTTCCCTACCTTCCACGTGCGGATGCAGGCGAAGGGCATTGAGGTGCTCAAAGACGATGGGCGCGTTGTCGGCGTGAGGACAAAGACGCCCTGCGGAACGGAAGAGATACATGCCCCCCTCGTCATCGGCGCCGACGGTCGGCACTCCACCATCCGAGCCCAGGCCGGTCTAAAAGTGCGCGATCTTGGTGCTCCCATTGACGTGTTCTGGTTGCGCCTCTCCCGCCGTACCGATGAGCCGCATGCACTGCTTGGCCATTTCGCACCCCGCCACATCCTGGTGATGCTCGGTCGCGACGATCACTGGCAGTGCGCCTACGTCATCGAGAAGGGAAAGTCAGACCAAATCAGGAAGCGAGGCCTCCCTGCATTCCGCCAAGACCTGGTGGAGATCGTTCCGAGCCTCGCCGATCGTGTGCACGAGCTCAAACGACTGGGACAAGATCAAGCTGTTGACCGTTGTCGTCGACCGGCTCGAGAAATGGTTCCAAAGTGGAGTGCTCTGCATCGGTGACGCAGCGCATGCGATGTCGCCGATCGGTGGGGTCGGCATCAACCTTGCGATCCAGGACGCGGTGGCGACAGCCAATCCCGTTGGCCCGTGCCTTCTCCACGGGGACGTCTGAGAGCCTCATCCCGCCGCCGTGCAGCATCGAGGCAAATGGCCTACCCAAACCCTAGTGTTGTCCCCAGCCGCCTTGTGCCCATGGTGAGTCCACAGCCTGCGTTCCAACCCGACCACCGACCTCTGGTCGCCAACTTTTGGACAAACCGGTGCGATGGGCCTGTCTCGCCCAAGCCACACCCCCCACCTCTCCACTTCCGCTAGGAAAGCGGCACACCATGTCCTCTTGCCGTAACGCTCAGATCCCGCCACCGGAAACCTTAATCTCGTCCAGCGTGCCGGCGTAACGCTTATAGAACAACCGATGGATCATCCCAAGCTCAGACCCTCCAGACCTTTTCCAAAGATTCCTAGGCCATGGATCCGAGCACCCGCTCAAGCTCCTCAAGGGCCCATTGCAATTCTTTCCTCCGGATCGTTAGGGGAGGACAAAAGGAAAGGCTAGAGCCCTTGACCCCGCTAGGAACTAACACAAGCCCCCGTTCCAAAAGCCTTTTTGCTATTTGGATAGCTTTTTGGGGATCGGCACGACCGTTATTGTCCACCACATCCACACCCGCCAGGAGGCCCAATCCCCGCGGCGCGCGAAGGATCGAAAAGCGCGAGGCTAACCCCACCAGTCTCTCCAAAAGGAGTCTCCCCTTTTCTGGCACACCCAATCGGGGTCCTTCTCTTTCAAGCCCTTCCAAAGC
>NZ_CAJNOB010000006.1 GCF_905250085.1 Candidatus Methylacidithermus pantelleriae | reverse complement strand
AGGTGGGGGGACTACCCTTTCAGCTAGCCCTGGTTGTGCCGCGGAAGTTTGCGGAGCGCTTTCGGGAGCACTGGAAAGCGTGGAAAATTCGGGGGGCAACGGGGGAGGAGCGAGAGACCCCTCTTCCTCCTGGGGACCGAGTAAGCTATCAGCGCTTCCACTCTTCCGGCGGGACAATCGCTTGCCTCCGTCTTCTCCATTTTTGCCCACGGAAGCCCCCTCCCGAATGGTTTTTCCTACCTTACTTCTTTTCCTGTCACGGTCAATAGCCCAGGTGAACGCGGCTTTTTCCGAAGAAAAAGCTTACCCACCCCTCGAACCTCTCGAAGGTTCGCAAAGGGAGGAAATCTTTTTTGCCAACAAACCCCTCGCAGAAACTGCCCAGGCGGAGTAATTTCCCAGCGTCACCCTCCTTTGGTGGGATCCCAAGCCCGGCCATCACGATGAAGCTACTGGTCGCCATTACCGGGGCAAGCGGCATGATCTACGCCAGGCGTCTTCTTTCCTTCCTTTCCCAAACATCGCACGTGGTCCACATCATTGTGAGCCAGAGAGCCAAGGAAGTCCTGGCCCTGGAAGGGGAAGAACTGCCCATTCCCAAGCGTTTTCCGGTCCATTCCGAACGTTCTCTTCGTATACCTTTTGCCAGCGGCTCAGCCCGGTTTGACGGGATGGTCATTGTCCCGTGCTCCATGGCCACCTTCGCCCGGATTGCTCATGGGATCTCCGACAATAGCATTACCCGAGCTGCAGATGTTTGCCTAAAGGAACGTCGAAGGCTCATCCTGGTACCACGGGAAATGCCGTGGAACGCCATTCACGCTCGCAACGCGGTGACACTTTTGGAAGCAGGGGCGATCGTGATCCCCGCCTGTCCCTCCTTCTATAGCCGGCCCACTACCCTCGAGGAGCTAGCCGATACCGTCGTGGCCCGAGTTTTGGACCAGCTTGGAATTCCCAACGAGCTATCGCCGCGGTGGATGGATACAGAGGAAGGATGATCGTAGAAAAGATCCAGAAACTCCTTCGACTCATTAAATTTAGCCACACCCTTTTCGCCCTCCCGTTTGCCCTCTCTTCAATGCTGGTCGCCTCCCGTGGCTTGCCGCCCCTCCGAACCACCCTCCTCATTCTTTTGGCGATGGTAGGTGCTCGAACGGCCGCCATGGCCTTTAACCGGTACGCCGACTGGGACTACGACCGCGTGAATCCCCGGACAAAAGAGCGTGCAGAACTTGCGACCCGAACGGAAACGCTCATCCTTTGCGGAGCGGGTCTAGCGATATTTTTTGCCGCTTCCGCAGCCTTAAATCGTGTGTGCCTCCTTTTGGCTCCCCTGGCCGCCTGTATCTTTTTGGGCTACTCGTTGACCAAACGTTTCACACCCTTTTCCCACGCGTTTCTTGGCCTTGCGCTTGCCTTGGCTCCCCTTGGGGCTTGGGCGGCCGTCCGGCAAGAGCTCGCTTCGCCCATCCCTTATCTTCTGGCGCTGGCTGTCTTTTTCTGGACTTTTGGCTTTGACCTCGTTTATGCGACACTGGACGTGTCGGTCGATCAAAAACTGGGACTTTACTCTTTCCCGGCTTGCTTTGGAGTCCGCCCCAGCCTTGTGGTAGCCATCGTACTTCACGGGCTTGCCTGGATCGCATGGAGCGCTTTTGGGATGGCCGCTCATCTGAGCTGGCCGTATTTTACAGCCCTTTTGGCCGTAAGCTTCGCCCTTGCGTACGAGCATTTGCTCTGTAGTTCCGGCGATCCTGTACGGGTGCAACATGCGTTTTTCCACGTCAATAGCGCGGTATCGCTCCTTTTGTTTGCCGGCGTCGCTTTAAGCCTAGCTATCGAAAACTGGCCGTGGTAAACACGTTCCCATGGAAGACTCTCTGTACCAGAGCCTAAAAGGTGCGGGACTGGAGGATATCGGGGAGAAGGTTTGTGAGGGAAAACGGATCTCCGAGGAGGATGCCCTTCGGCTTTTTGATTGCCCCGACCTCCACGCGGTGGGCCGGCTAGCGGATTACGCATGCCACCGGAAACAGGGGGCTGTGGCTACCTACATCGTCAATCGTTACCTGAACTATTCTAATATATGCATCCTCTCCTGTCGGTTCTGCGCCTTCTATCGAAGGGAGGGTGAAGAGGGGGCCTTTACCTTCTCGATCGAGAAGCTGGTAGAAGAGGCAGAGCACAGTTACCGGCAAGGCATTAGGGAAATTCATTGCGTCGGAGGTCTTCACCCCAAGCTCCCCTTCGATTACTACCTGGCGCTGGTCAGGGAGATCAAAAAAGCGTGCCCAGGAATCCAGCTGAAAGCCTTTACCGCCATTGAAATCCGTCATCTGGCCTGTCGTATTGCTCGGCTTCCCATTGAACAAACTCTCCAACAGTTGAAGGATGCGGGGCTTGATGCGCTCACCGGAGGGGGTGCGGAAATTTTTCATCCGGAAATCCGCAACCAGATCTGCCGCGGTAAAGAAACCGCCGAGGAGTGGCTCGAAGTTCACCGGATCTGGCACAAGCTAGGACAACGAAGCACCGCCACTATGCTCTACGGTCACATTGAACAGGTTTCCCATCGTGTCGACCACCTGCGCCGGCTTCGAGAGCTTCAGGACGAAACCGGTGGGTTTACCGCCTTTGTCCCCCTTCCTTACCAGCCGGATGGAAGCGGGCGCCTTCCGGTCGTCCGGAAAACCAGCCTACTGGACCAGCTTCGAACGATCGCCGTTAGCCGGCTCTACCTCGACAACTTTGACCATATTACCGCCTATTGGCTGAGCATGGGACTGGCAGGAGCCCAGGTGGCCCTAGCGTTTGGAGCCGACGATCTCCATGGGACACTGCAAGAAGAGCGGATCTATCACATGGCTGGGGCTACCACTCCCCAAGGGACAACGGCCCGAAAGCTCGAGCGACTCATCCGGGAAGCGGGCAGAATCCCAGTGCAGCGGGACACTTTCTATCGGGTCGTGCCGGCGGGGGAAAGGAAGGAGTTGGAAAGGAGTTCCCAGCAAGATTCAAACGGCAGAAAAGAAAAAAAGATGGGAAGGCTTTCCAATCCAAAAGCTTCCTAATTGTGAAAACGTGAAAGCGTAAAACAGGGAACAAAGAAAAAATGAGGAAACAAAGCTGGCGCGTTTGGCTTGCAACCAGGGAAATCCTTCGGCCTTCCCTTGGTTGACGTTGCCATAAGGACACGCTAAGCTTACAAGCGGAGCCTAAACATTATGCCGAAAGTCTTTCAGCGGATACTGAAAAAGAATCGCCGCCCGGCGGGCGGGCCCGAGGATCCCTCGCGAGACGGTAACCGACCGGATAGTAACTGGAGGGGAATGCTCTTTTTTATCCTCTCCATTGCTTTTGTGGCGGCGGCCTATTACCTGAGCTTAAACCAGGGAATTGGCATCGAACAAAAGACTCTTCCCCAGCTCCGGCAGCTTTTGGATGAGGGACGTGTCAAAAGTCTCACCTTTGTCCGGGATACATCGGGCGGCCAGACCTATCTTGAAGGGACGTACCTGCGACCCCATAGCCCCACGGATCCCGAGCTTACCCTGGTTCCTTTCCGAACGGTGGTGGATTTAGAATTTAACCGGGACCTGCAAAACCTTCTGGCCTCCAAGGGGTTCCCAGACGTTGAAGTCAAGATCGTTCATAACTTTTGGGGTCAGGCTCTTATGAGCGTACTCCCCTTTGTCCTGTTTATTCTAGCCCTGTACTTCCTTTTCCGGCAGCAGATCCGGATGGCGGGTCGTTCTGCCTTTACGTTTGGGAAGAGCCGCGCCCGGCTCCTAAGCGGGGGTAAAACCAAAGTGACGTTCAAAGACGTCGCCGGGATTGAAGAAGCCAAAGAAGAAGTTCAGGAAATCGTCGAATTTCTCAAAAATCCCAAGAAGTTCCAGCGACTCGGCGGGCGGATCCCCAAGGGGGTGCTTCTGGTCGGACCTCCGGGAACGGGAAAGACTCTCTTGGCCAAGGCGATTGCCGGTGAAGCAGATGTGCCCTTCTTTAGCATCAGCGGGTCGGATTTTGTGGAAATGTTTGTCGGGGTGGGAGCCGCGCGCGTCCGCGATATGTTCGAACAAGCCCGGCGCAACGCTCCGTGCATCGTTTTTATTGACGAGATTGATGCTGTGGGCCGAAGCCGCGGAACGGGCCTTGGAGGCGGCCATGACGAGCGAGAGCAGACCCTCAACGCGCTTCTGGTCGAAATGGACGGGATTGAGTCCAGTGAAGGGGTTATTGTTATGGCAGCGACCAACCGGAAGGATGTTCTTGATCCGGCCCTTTTGCGTCCCGGACGGTTTGATCGCGAAGTCCATGTTTTCCTTCCTGATATCCAGGGCCGGGAGCAGATCCTTCGGGTGCACTCGCAAAAGACCAAACTTGATTCCAACGTGGATCTTCGAGCTTTAGCCCGCGGGACGGCCGGGTTTTCGGGCGCAGAGCTGGCTAACCTCATCAATGAGGCTGCCCTTCTTGCGGCCAAAAAGAACAAGGAGGCTATTACCCAGGCCGAGCTGGAGGAAGCCCGGGACAAGGTGCGTTGGGGTAAAGAACGGCGCAGCATGGCCATGACCGAAGAGGACAAACGGCGAACCGCTTACCACGAAGCCGGCCATGCGGTTTTAAACGTCCTTTTAGAGCACACGGATCCCTTGCACAAGGTGACCATTATTCCCCGAGGTCCTGCTCTGGGGGTGACTATGATGCTTCCCGAGACGGACAAATATAACGCAAAGAAAAAGGAGCTCTTGGACAATCTCTGTGTCTGCATGGGGGGTCGGGTGGCGGAAGAAATTTTTCTGGGTGACATTACCAGCGGTGCTTCGAACGATATCCGGCAAGCAACCGCCTTTGCCCGGAGGATGGTCTGCGAATGGGGAATGAGCGAGAAGCTGGGCACAGTCCACTATTCTGACGATCCTACGCTTGTGTTTCTGGGAAGGGATTTAGGAACGGCACGAGGCTATAGTGAGGCCACCGCCCAGGAAATCGATAAGGAGGTGAAAAACTTTATCGACCAGGCCTATCAGCGAGCCACGGAGCTTTTGCTTGCCCATCGCGACAAGGTGGAAGCTCTGGCCAATGCGCTCCTGGAGTACGAAACCCTGGATGGATCTCACGTGGTCGAGATTGTCCGCCACGGACGGTTACTCAACCCACCTCCCAAGAATGTTCCTCCTCCGGTCCTGACCACACCCCCTCCGGAACCAGCCCCGCTTCCCAAGAAAAAGGGCACCGATGAGGAAAAAGGGGGTCTTTTGCCCGGACTGGAGGGAGTTCCTGCCTAGTCAGGTTGCCCGCACAATCCGCTCAAACCTAGTTGGAATTTTCAGTAAAAGTTGCGCTCCTTGTTACGAGGAAGCGTAAAAGCTACGAGGTTTTTGCCGGGTTTCCTTGCAAGTCACCCAAAGGACCTTCGGGGTTAGGATGGGACGACGCGGTCTTTGAGCCTTCTCTCGATAAACGCCAGAACTTCTTGCGGTTCGTTGAGATTAAGCCAGGTTACGCCCGCGGGAAGCTCCCTTTCCGGAGAAGGGGAAGCCACGGCGACCACGTGGGGATCCTTGGAATAGAGTGGAGGCAAGCCCAAAGAGGGACGATAAACCTCCACCTTGGGGTAAGGGAATCTCTTAAACCCTTCCACCAGGATGAGATCAGGGGGGTCTTGCCCTACGATCGTCAGAAGTTTTCCCAAGTCTGGTTCCTCTCCTTCCGGCGTTTCGACCATCAGAGCCCACCGAAGCCGGGAAGCTACAAGAACCTTCCGCGCTCCCGCGTGTCGGAGCTCGTAACTATCCTTGCCGGGATGATCTACATCAAAGGAATGGTGAGCGTGCTTGATGACCGCAACTTTTCTTCCTTGCTCGCGCAACCGGCGAACGATCTCCTTAAGAAGGGTGGTTTTGCCTGAACCACTCCATCCCACAAACCCGATCACCGGATACGATTCCAAGGGTAGAGCCATAACAAGGAAACCACCGGCCCCCTGGGTCCTCTTACGTTTCGCAATGGCCTTCCGCACCTTTGGCCATCTTGCCCGAGAGCAAATTCTCTGCCCAAGCCAAATCCTGGGAAGAATTGATATTGAAAAACCCAATCTCCGAGTCCCTAAAAAACTCCCATGCCGTCCGATCGGGAGTAAAAAACCCCTCCACCTTCCGGTTTCCCTTCGACAAATATTCGTGCAGCCGTCCTACAAGGTCCCGCCGCAAGAGCGCAAAGAGGTTCTGGGGTCTTCTTCCATCATGGGCAATCGCCATCTCCTTGCCCGTCCTTTGACAACAGGCAAACAGCCGCCCCACAAGATCGGGGAAAACAAAGGGAGCGTCACACGGAACCACCATAACAAAAGGATCGGTCGCCTCTTCCATGGCCCGTGCGATCCCACCAAGCGGCCCCACACCAGTCCAGGGCTCCCGGTCCGAGACGACAGGCACTCCCAAACTTGCGTAACAGTCCTGGTTGCGATTGGCACTAATCAAAAGATGATCAACCTGGGGACCCAGTCGGTCCAGGACCCACCTGATCAGCGGTCTGCCCGAAAGGGCTACAAGCCCCTTATCGACCCCGCCCATCCGGGACCCCTTGCCCCCCGCCAGGATCACTCCGGTGATTCCTACCTCGAGCCCTGCTCCCATGGATTAGACCGTGGTATTTTCTTCCTTATGGCCCCTCCTTCTTGACCTGCGAAAGCAAGCGCTCGGGCCAAGTGTACACGTTAAACCGGTCCCCCCGCAGAAATCCGACCAGTGTAATCCCAAACTCTTCCGCCACCGCCACGGCAAGACTCGACGGAGCCGATACCGCACAGAAGATGGGCACTCCGGCAAAAACACTCTTTTGAACAAGCTCAAAGCTGGCGCGACCGCTCACCAGTACCACGTGGGAGCCCAGAGGCAACCTGCCCGAAAGAAACGCCCAGCCCACGAGCTTGTCCATCGCGTTGTGGCGTCCAACATCTTCCCGCACGGCTACCAGCGTGCCATCAATGTGAAAAAGGGCAGCAGCATGAAGCCCGCCCGTCGATTGAAAGATTTTTTGTCCTTCCTGCAGGCAACGGGGCAGGGAAAGGAGTACCTCCGGGGAAACCCGCAGTTGCGGTGCTTTTTCTCTCCCAGACGCTCCCCGGATACGGAGGCTCTCCAAGGTCGTTTTCCCACAAAGACCACACGCGCTTGAAACGTAAAAGTGCCGCTCCAAACCTTTTAGACTGGGAAGACAATCCCGGTTGAGAAAGACACTGACTACGTTATAGCGTTGCTCTCCCTCGATGGCTGGATCCACGCAATAGGAAATCTCGGCAATTTCCTCGGGCCGTTGGACCACTCCCTCGCCGAAAAGAAAACCGGCAGCCAGTTCAAAATCCGCCCCGGGAGTTCGCATCGTAATGGCAACCGTGCGGGTTTGCTGGCCTGCCGAGATTCGGATCTCCATCGGCTCCTCGGTGGCCACCTCATCCGGCCGGTTCCACACTCCTTCCTTTTCAAACCTCCAAACCCGCACCCGCGTTTTGCTGCCCGGCCGCGGATAGCCAGGCTCTCTCAGCACTAGGGGATCCATAGCCTATGAGTTGTTGATGGTGCAGGGCGCTTTCCAGATGGGCACGCGCTCTTTCAACCGGTCCACAAGCTCGGTCAATAACCCCAAGGCCTCGCTGCGGTGGCGGGCAAAAACTCGGATCCCAAGAGAAGCTTCCCCAACAGGCACCTTCCCCACCCGGTGCACCACCTCCACTCGCTGGCAGGGATATCGTTTGCCTAGCTCCTGGCAAATCCGGAAAAGCTCCTCCTTGGCCATCGTCTCATACGCTTCGTAGTGGAGAGCCTCAATCCAGTGGTTTTGCTCCTCCCGGCGTACGACACCGTAGAAGACCAGAACCACCCCCGAAGACCCGTCCAGAGGAAAGGAAAGTTCCCACGACTCCAACGGATGGGAGGTCAGCCGGACCGAGATTTCCATGGGACCATCCCGTTGTGTCAAGATCCTGCCCATAACTTGAGTCAACTCCCGGCGTCAGGCTCCTCGATTCCGGCAAAGACTTACACCAGCTCCCTATCCCCCACTTACCGGAGGAATGACCGCAATTTCTTCCGCAGTACCCACCGGCCGATCCCACTCCCAGTACTGCCGGTCCACGGCCACTCGCCAGGACGAAAGTTTTTGGATCTTATCCGGGTACAGTCGTTGCAGAATCAAGCGCGGAGATTCGGACAAGCTTGCTTCTACCCAAATCTCCCCTTCTCCCAGAAGCTCCCGAGCCTCGGCAAAAGCAAGAATACGAACCTTGGCCATCTACCCTCCAATGGCGGTCATCACCCTTCCCGGCTGGTATCCCTCTCGAAACGAGTGGGCCAGAGGTTTGGCTGCCAACGCGGCCTCCCAGCATTCCTTCAACCTCACCCTGTCGAGAGCCGGCCGAACGCAAGGCTTAAGATCCCACTCCGCGTGGTCCCCCAAACAAGGGCGGAGTTTCCCATCGGCCGTCAGACGCATCTTATTACATCCATCGCAGAAACGAGAATCCGAAATTGCCCCGATAAATCCTACAATTCCCCCAAGACGAGCCAACCGGAAGTATTTTGCCGGGCCCAAACCCAGCTTGAGATTCACCGGCTCGAGCCGATCGTACTTTTCCAAAGACCTCTTGGCTTCCTCAACCGAAAAAAAATTCTCCTCCGCAAGCATGTCACTTCGGGTCACGGGCATAAGCTCAATAAACCGGATCACAAGACCCCGGCTGGCTGCAAACTTTGCCAGGGGCCAGATTTCTTCCTCGTTCCGGTTTCGCAAAAGCACGGTATTGATCTTAAGCGAGGAAAAGCCAAGCTTGCGACATAGCTCAATCCCCTCCAACACAGGATCGATGTCTCCGCGGGTGATCTCCCGGTAGCGCTGGGGGTCAAGTGCATCCAAGCTCACGTTAACCCTTCGCAACCCGGCTTTCCACAACCCCTCAGCCAGTTCAGGCAACCGGGTCCCATTGGTCGATAAAGACACCGTCTCGACTCCCGGAAGTCCGATCAGTCGCTCCACAAACCCTACCACGCCCGGCCGGACCAGAGGTTCGCCCCCGGTCACGCGAAAATGGCGGAACCCCAGCGATACACCCACCTTCACGATTGCGAGGATCTCCTCGTAACTCAATAGCTCGTCGCGAGGCACCCAGCCGGCGTACTTTTCCGGCATGCAGTAGAGACAGCGTTCGTTGCAGCGGTCGGTGATCGAAATCCGAAGGTAGTTGACCTTCCGACGGTCTACCGCCGAACCATTCCTCAAACCATGGGGAACAAGGCGAATGGGTTGGGAAAAACTCACTGTTCGAGAATAGGTTACCCTGCTTACCCACCAAGAGCAAGGAAACCACCCGCCCCTTCCAAGCCGTTTGGCTAGAAGGGAAAAAGTCTCCCTCTCAACTCCCTCACACGCCCGTAAGACCGGGACACAGGAAAAAACCCCGTCTTAAGCAAGCAGCGTTACTCGCCTGGTCCATACTTTTTAACAAACCGCTTACGTCCAAGCTCCTCCCCTGCCGGAGCTTGCTCTTTGCCGCTCTCCCCAGAAGGAACCTCCTGGGCCACAGCGGATTCTTGGGCCTTCCCCGCGGGTTTTGCTTCAGACCCTCGCGTCACCGCCTCCACAAAGACAAGCCGCAGCTGGGTCAACACCCCCTCCAAAAGACTCCGTTCCTCCTCTGTCACATTCCCTGCAACCCGCACTTGCAAAGCCTCAAGTCCGTCAATGATCGCCCGGGCTTCCTCCAATCGCAATGACACAGGACCCTCCCCGGACCCACCCCGCAGAAGGTAAAGCGCCTCCTGTGCGAGCCGCACGACCAGCCCCATGAATCTCTGGGAAAGTTCCTGTTGCGAAAGATAACCCTCGCTCATCCGGTTCTCCCTCCGGCCCGTTTCCCCTACGGGCTTACTACCACCGTAACGGGCCCCTTTTGGCCCAGGCAACCAACGAGACACTCCCGGACCTCTTCCTCAGTTAATGCCTCAATTTTTTTCCTTCGCCTCCACGCGTAATCGTAGCCAAGCCCTACCAGTTCATGCAGAGCAGATGCCGCCACCACCCCAGCAGTATCCTGATCGCTCATTCGATCCTCACTTAAAAGCTTCGCTTTCGCCCGCTCGACTTCCCCCTTGTCCAGCCCTGAAACGGCCAGTCGTTCAATCTCTTCCCAAAGAAGCTTTTCGACCCATTCCTTGCGCGTGGGGTCGGTTCCCACATAGAAAGCAAACCATCCACCCGCAAGCCCCAAAAACCGCGTCGCTCCCGTAAAGTAGGCAAGCCCGTGCTCTTGTCGAATTTTAACGAAAAGCCGGCCCCCCAGGTCACTCAGAGCTTCCGCTGCAATCGCCAAGGGAATCTGCCAAGGATGCTGGAGACCCGGCGTGGGAAACCCAATGAAAATAACTGCTTGCTCCTTCGGGAGCTGTTGTTCCACACGCACCGGCTTTTCACGGAGCGGAACAGGTGGAAAACCCGTAGGCTCTCCGGGAACGCTTTGGCCCCACGCCGAAAGAACCGGTTCCATCATTCCTTGGACCTCTTCCCAACAAAAATCTCCAGCCACCCCGAAGACGGCGCTCGCTTGAAAGAAGACCTCCCGAACAAACTCTTCCACATCCTGCGGCCCGACCCGGGCAAGGGTTTCCGGCGTTCCTAACGGGTTGCGCTCATAGGGATGCCCGGCAAAGAGGGTGCGCCGTAGAAGATCCCGAGCCACAGAAACCGGATCTTCCCGCTCCACTGCAAGAAGCGAGAGTTGTTTTCTGCGTTCCGTTTCGAGCTCTTCTTCCCGGCAACAAAATTCCATAAGAATTTCCAAAAAAATCTCTAGCCCATCCCGCCAGCTTTGCTTGAGAAGCTCGATCGACAACCGCGCCGAATTATTCCCCCCATCCGCTTCCAAGTACCCACCCAGTTCCTCCACCCGGCCGGCGATTTCCATGGCTTTTCGCCTCCGGGTCCCCTTGGGAAGGAGCTGGGCAGCCAGGCGAGCCAGCCCCGCCGTCTCCGGTTTTTCATAAAAAACTCCCCCCGGGAAGAGGACATGAAATCCAACCAAGGGGACCCTTTGATCCTGGCGGGCCACCACCCGGGTCCCTTTGCCCAGTCGATAGCGGTGCGGCAAGGGAAGCTCTCCATGACCATGCGCGTGCCCTTTTTCCAGGAAGGGCTCACGCTCACCCTTGGGAACAAGCTCGGCAAGATTCTCCCGCCGCGGATCCAGAAAGCGCCGTGCGCACTCCACGATCTCTTCCTCCTCGATCCCCTGGATGCGTTCGACCACCCGATCGTAAAAACCCGGATCCCGAGCCACAAGCCACCCCCAACCAATGGCACCGGCCCTCCCGGAGGCCGTTTTTAAGCTGTGCCACCGCTGTAAAAGAGCCTGCCGTCGAGCACGTTCCAGCTCGTTGCGGGCCACAGGATTTTTGCCAAGCTGGTCAACCAGTTCTCGAATGCGTGCGATGAGCCGACCTCGCTTTTCGTTCTGGCACCGAGCCCCCACCCCAAAAACACCCGCTCCCAAAGCCATATGCGTAAAAACTTCCACCTCTTCCGCAAGCCCCTCCTCCTCCACGAGGATCCGGTGGAACCGGGAGCTTCTTCCCCCCCCGGCTACGAGTGAGAGCAAAAGCAACGGCAACCCGGATGGGTCTTCATATCCTGGAATCTGGTAAAGGAAAAGAACCCGGCTTACCTCTGTCACAAATTCCTTCTGGCTTCTGCGGGGCACCATCTGGTCCGGTTCCCCGGGAATGTAGCTCTGAGCCATAGGCCTTGCTTTTTCCTTCCCCAGACTTTGGGCTGCTTCTGAGAAAACCTCAGCCGGCTCGACGGCGCCCGAGACCACAAGTGTGAGATTCTGGGGGCAATACCGCTCCTGGTGGTACGCAAGCACATCCTTTCGAGTCAACGCCTCAAAAAGATCCGGGATCCCAATGACCGGGTAACGGAAAGGATGATGGGAAAAGGCCGTCCGAAGTCCTAATTGAAACAGCTCTTCGTCCGGATCATCGGCCACCATGGCCAGTTCTCTGCGAATTACGTCTTTTTCCGGTTCAAATTCCGGTTCCGGAATCGCAGGGTGCAGTACCGCGTCGCAGAGAAGTTCTAGCGCCTCTTTCCAATGTTCGGCCGGCAAGTCAACATGATAGACCGTCCGGTCAAAAGAAGTGTACGCATTTACGTGACCCCCCAGTTCCTGTAAGCCTAGGACAAACTCTTGGCCCGAGCGGGCCAAGCTACCCTTAAAAATCAGGTGCTCAAGGAAATGCGAGATTCCGGAACCCGCCCATCTCCCTTCATGAAAGCTTCCCGTGTGGCACCACAATTGAATCGAAACTACACGGACCTCTGAATCGGGATGGACAAGGACAAAGGAACCATTGGCAAGCTCTCGAACCAGTGTTTCGCCAAAAGAAGTCCCCACTCCTATCCTCCTACCCCTGTCCCCTTTGTTCCCTGGGACGACTCCCCCCAAGACCCGCCCACTCCCTAACCGTTGGGAAAAGACCCTGGGCCTTACGGGGCAGGTTCCGACGAGGCCTGGGAGTTCTTCTGAGCCCCCATTTTTCCTTTCTTTGAGCGGGCCCCTGGGCTTTTCTTTCCCTTTTTTACTGTTCGGGAATCCCGACGGGGCTGGAAGGGTTTGACAAAGGCTTCCTCAAAGCTAAATCCCTGCCGAAAATCCTCCAGCGAGTCAGCTTCCGTTTTTCCGAGAACCCCATAGCGGACAAGGTGAAAGACAACCCTGCCCAAGTCCTCACAATTCTCCACGCCCCACTCGTTGAGCACGGTTTTACTCATGGGACCGAACTCCCGCAGAGCATAGTCGCGAAGGCCCCCTAGAAGCTCCTGACCAGTGACACGAGTCCGGCCAGGGGCTCCCTTGCGTCGCAAGGATTTGAGCGTGTAATCCAAACCTTCCCGCACAAAAAGGTACACATCCTTCGAATACCGGGGATCCTCTTCGTGAATGCGTTCCACAATTTGCAAAAAGTCCCGTTTGAACATGGTCTTATGGGGTTAGGGGTTGATCTTTCACTTGATCCGGCAAGGTACACTGCGGTGGGAACAAGCGATCCCGCACAAGACCCATCATGCCACCCGCCAGCGTAAGTGCAAGAAGAAAGAGGATGAGCCTTTGTTCTCGGCGGGTGAGCCAAGGATCGAAAAGCGGGAACCGGTGAGGGAAGCGATCGGTCGGGTGAGACATGGTCGATGATTCTCCTTTCCCCTGTTGGATAGTTCGTTCCCCCCACGAAAAGCAGGGGCTTTTTTTCTCTTGCATTCGCCTCGCTTTTTCCTCGCCCGAAAGTGCTGGGCGTCGCGCGGAACGTTTCCCACGGCTTGTGCGACACCGGCCTTCCCAGGCCAATCGTTTTGGGCTTGAGCATCGCCTGGCCTGCCCTCAAAAGGGAAGGGAGTGTTTTTTGCATGCAGGCTGAGCCTTTACCAGAACCCCAGTTCCCCTCGCCCACACCGGCTCCCCGATCCTCGCTCCGCATCCTCTGCCGGATTCGCTTCCCTACCGAGCTTCTTTCGGAACTGGAAGCCGTCCTGGGAGTTTCCCTTGCGCTACGATCCGTGCCGACCGGGGAAGCGCTTCTCGAGCAGGCTCGCAAGGAACCTTGGGACCTATACACCCTGACGGATCGAGAAGTGTGGCGCTGGCGAAAACTCGCTCTTTTGCGACCCCTACCCCGTTCGTTCCGAGCCCACCCGCCACCGGTCAACTCGCTTTTTGTCCAGCACTACTTTGATCCGTACAACCGGTTCGCTTGGCCTTTTGGGTGGTGCCCGTTGGGAATTGCCTATCGCCCCGACAAAGTTTCTCCTCCCCTGGAACACTGGAAGGATCTGCGACGTTTCGGGCTCCAGTTTCGCCCACCTCAAGATGCGATACTGGCCCAAGCCCTTTACCTTGCCCTCTACGGCCGGCCCAAGGAAACCTTGGAAACAACCGTACGACAATGGCAAAAGAAGGCGGCCGAAGTCGATTTACCCATTGCTGTGGATGAGATATCGCTTCTAGAACTCGGCCTTTCCCCTCAAGCCGCCTGGAAGCTTCTGGTGCCAAAAGAAGGAAGCTGGATCAGTCTCTACCACTGGGCAGTTGCCTCAAACTCTCCGGCCCCCGAAACGGCTGCCTCTTTTGTGCAGGCAGCCAGTGAGCCCAAGCGAGCCGCTCGATTAGCCTCGGAAAACCGCCTCGCTGTCGTCAGCGAAGAGGCCCGCAAGTACGTTCCCCTAACACTGGCCCAGGATCCTCACCTTTACCCGCCTCCAACGATCCTAGATCGATGCGTATTTGCACGCCCAGATTTAATGGGGTAAACACTACAAGCGGAGTCAAGCGGCCGACGACACAGGTCTCACGGAAAAGCTTCGCTCTTCCCTCCACGGCGTCTTTGACCTTCGGGCAAGAGAAGGACACAATAGGGGGCTAGCTATTGAAAGCAGCCCATGAAAAAGGTTATTGAAGCGCTGGAACGTTTCGCGATTGAGGTGATTTCAGAACGCCGCTGGGGTCACCGGGCTACCCTTTTGCGATGGTTCCTAGGGTTTCTTTCGATCCTGTACTCATGGGGCGTCTCCTTTCGACTCTGGTTGTACCAGAAAGGTCTCTGCAAAAGCCACCCCTTGGGATGCCTCGTCATTAGCGTAGGCAACCTCACGGTGGGCGGGACCGGCAAAACCCCGATCGTCGAGAAGCTAGCCAGGGATTTGACGGGTGCAGGACGTCGCGTTGCCATCTTGAGCCGTGGCTACAAAAGTCGACGACCCCCCTTTTTCCAGCGGCTCAAAGAAAAACTCCAAGGAAGGCCGTCTGACCCCCCCAGGGTCGTTAGCGACGGGCGGCATGTCCTGTTGGACTCAGAACTGGCCGGGGACGAGCCCTACATGCTCGCCAGGAACCTTCCCAACGTTGTGGTCCTGGTTAGCCCGGATCGAGTCTTAAGCGGAAAGTACGCCATCCGGCACTTTGACGTAGATACGCTTGTCTTGGACGACGGGTTTCAGTACTTGCCTCTCAAGGAACGGTTGGACCTTGTGCTGATCGATACGGAAAGCCCCTTTGGGAATGGCAAACTTTTGCCCAGGGGGATGCTACGAGAACCTCCCAAAGCGCTGCAACGAGCCGATGTCCTTTTTCTGACCAAGTGTGAGGGGAACGACCTATCCGCGCTCAAAGCCCAGCTTCGCCGGCTCAATCCCCATGCCCCTTTTGTCGAATGCGTGCATCGTCCACGATACCTGGAAGAAGTTTTTACGGGGATTCGCCGACCCCTAGAATTCCTCCAAGGTCTCAAAGTGGGGGCCGTATCCGGTATCGCCCGTCCGGAAAGCTTTGAAAATGGTTTGCGACGCCTCGGAGCTACCCTTGTCTATTCCCGCCGGTTTGAAGATCATCATCGCTTTACCCCCGCCGAGATCCAGCGGGTGCTCGAAAGAAGCCGTGCCAGGCTAGCCAAAGCCGTCATTACCACGGAAAAAGACGCCGTCCGGATCCCTGCCCTTCCTGTTCGTCCTCCACTGCCCCTGTATTTTTTGCGGGTCGAGATCGAATTTTTGCGAGGAGCTGAGGAGCTAGAAAGACGGCTGCAACGAGCCATCCAAGGTCCTGGGCGATCTCAGATACAAAGGACCGAAGAGGCAAAGAACCCCAACGCAACCGCGGTTGTTTCCTTGTCGTGACTCCGTCTGGCTTTCTCTTTTCCCGAAACTCTCGGGAATACCACCAGGAAAACCCCTTTCCCTGCGGAATACCAGTTACGAGCGTCCTTCCCAGCCCTTTTTTCCCATGAAACCTTGTTCTTTTCCCTTGCCCCTTGTGATCCGAACGCCCAACTGGCTCGGAGATGCTATCCTATCCCTCCCGGCGCTTTGGAACCTAAAAGCTTTTCTTGGTGACCAACCCCTCTGGATAGCCTCCCCAGAACCGCTGGCAGCCCTCTGGGACGCGTGCGAGTTTGTCAACGGCGTAGTCCGGCTCCAGCGTCCCAAGGATGTGTGGGCAACGGCGCGTCAGCTACGATCCTACCGGTTTGCTGCGACCATTCTTTTCACCCAATCCGAGCGCTGCCTTCTCCAAGCACGATTAGCCGGAATTCCTTGGATCTACGGGCGCGCCCGGCGATGGAATCGCTGGTTTTACTCTACCTCCTTCCCTCTCCCTCCCCAGCCCAAGCGCAGGCATCTGGCCTGGGAATACATCGAACTCCTGCGCCCTTTTGGCATTCCCCAAGACCTTTCCTTGCCGCGTCTCCGTCTCCCCCCCCTTTTTCCTCGAGACCGGTCAAAGCGCCGCATTGCTCTGTGTCCCGGCGCCGAGTACGGACCCGCCAAACGCTGGCCGGCCCGCTCCTTTGCAGCCGTAGGAAACGCCCTACTCCAATCCCTCCCCTGTACCCTATGGATACTGGGCAGTCCAAGGGATGCGCCCGTGTGCGATGAGGTTGCTCGGTTGTGCCCCGGGGCCCATAATCTCGGAGGCCAAACCAGCTTGGGCGAATTTTTGAACTATCTTGCCTCTTGCGATCTAGTCATCTCGAACGATAGCGGAGCCATGCATGCCGCTAGCGCGCTCCAGGTCCCGACGATTGCGATCTTTGGATCTACCGATCCACAAAAAAGCGGCCCTCTGGGTTCCCAAACCTGGATTCTTCAGGAAAAAATACCCTGCAGCCCTTGTTTCCGTCGTGAGTGCCCGATCGGGTTGCGCTGCATGGAAGCGATCCCACCCCAGAGGGTCATCGAGCTTGCGTTGCCTCTGCTTGCCTAGGGATGTCCATGAAGGAAGAGCTCTCCACCCATCGAGCCGCTGCACTAGTCAGTGCCGCCGTAGCCCTGTCTCGCGTTTTTGGACTCCTCCGCGAGCTTGTCTTTGCCGCCATGTTTGGAGCTGGCAAGCTCCTCGACGCTTATCTAGCCGCCTTTCAAATCCCCAATCTTTTGCGCGACCTTTTTGCCGAAGGGGCGCTGTCGACAGCTTTTACCACCGTTTTTGCCAAGACGTGGGAAAAGGAAGGATCCGAAGCATCCTGGAAGCTCGCCAATCGGCTCTTTTCGGCCCTGTTCACCTTCATGGCACTCGTCTCGTTGCTTGGTATCCTAAGCGCCCCAGCACTCGTCTGGATCACCAACTTCGGATTTTCGTCTGTACCCGGAAAATTGGAGCTCACCATTGTCCTTACCCGTATCCTTTTTCCCTTCATTCTCTTGGTTTCGCTGGCAGCTTCGGCAATGGGTATCCTTAATGCTCGCTCGGTCTTCGGTCCGCCAGCCAGTGCATCAACCGCCTTTAACATCGTTTCGGTCCTGCTAGGGGTTCTTTTGGCTTACCTTTTCGATCCCCAAAACGAACCCTTTCATCCGCGCTTTGGCCCACGGGCCCTCTATGGAGTCTGTTTCGGAGTGCTTCTGGGGGGCCTGGCTCAACTGGCGATCCAAGTCCCCCCCCTTTCCCGGCTTGGGTATCGCTACCGATGGGATACCACCTGGAACGATCCGCATCTCCAAGAAATCTGGAAGCTCATGCTGCCTACACTGTTGGCCGGCGCAGCCGTGCAGATCAATGTCCTTGTCAACGGAGCGTTTGCCAGCCAGATCAACGGAGCTCGGTCCTGGCTATCCTGTGCCTTCCGCTTGATGCAATTCCCCATTGGGGTCTTCGGAGTCGCGATTGCCACCGTAACCCTTCCCGCTGTAGCCAGGGACCAATCTCGGGCCGATTTCCCCTCCTTCGGGCGCCGGGTAAGAGAATCCCTTCGATTGGCTTTTTTTCTGACGGTTCCCTCCTCCCTCGGCCTTGCCGTCCTGGCAGAACCACTTGTTCGACTCATCTACCAGCACGGCAGGTTTACAGCTGACGATACCCTCCAAACAGCAGGGGCACTTCAAGTGTACGCTTTAGGACTTTCAAGCTACGCAGCGATCAAGGTCTTAAGTCCCTGCTTTTACGCCTTGGATCTCCCCCAAATTCCGCTGCGAGTTTCGCTCATCGGTATCACCATCAATTTTCTTCTTAATTGGATCTTTATGCACCTGCTCCATCTCGGGCATCTGGGACTGGCTCTTTCGACCTCAGCCGTGGCGACCCTCAACTGCTGGCAACTCTGGAGAGCTCTCCCCCGGGAAGTCGCTACCGAAAACCAAAAGGGCTGGAGCACTTTCTCCCTTAAGCTTTCCCTGGCAGCCGCAGCATGCACCATCGTCGCTTATGCGCTCGAACATGGTTGGGTTCTTCAAACGCGACACGGTTACTCCCTTGCACTGAGTCTTTTCACCACCGTTGTCACGGCGGCCGGTGTATACTTTGTCGCCGGCCGGTGGCTCACTTTACCCGAAGCAACCCTCCTTTTACAGGCAGCACGCGCCCGGTGGGCCAGGATTTACCGAGGCCTGGTTGGAGTGTAAAAAGGACAGCGATCCGAGAAGCTCGGGACTGAGTTTTTCCACAGGGATATCGATGGCTATCTCTACACCCCATGGGCGCCCAAATCGAAAAAAGAACCCCAAGAGAAGAGTCTCCCTCTTTTATTCGGCAAGCACGGGCCAAAAGGTGGCACTTATGGGCGCTAGTTTTTTGGCTGCTTTGCCCTTGCCCGCCAGGGCGCTCTCCTGTTCAAGCCAACCTCTCCCTTTTGGAACGGCAATCCACTGCGTGGTAGAACTTTCCCAGGACCGCCTGGAACTTTTCTGGAAAAATCCGGCCGGGCAACCCTTTGGCTCTTTCCACAGCCTCTTCCATTACCTAGAGGCTCAAGGCAAAAAGGTTCTTTTTGCCACAAATGGAGGCATGTACGAACCGGATCTTTCTCCGGTCGGTTGGTACGTAGAGGGGGGCAAAGAGCTTGTGAAGCTCAATCAAAGGAAAGGATTTGGGAATTTTTATCTCAAACCCAACGGCGTGTTGGCCTGGAATCGCTGGCAAGCTTGGATTGGCCCTTCCGAAGAAATGGAGGCCAAGCAAGCGGATTTCCTTTGGGCTACTCAATCCGGTCCTCTTTTAGTGCACCACGGAGAAATAACCCCTGCAATCCCCATGCACAGCCGCTCGCGCTACATACGAAATGGAGTGGGCCTGCTCGATCGCCACCGGGTCGTTTTCGTTATTACCGAAACCCCGGTGACGCTCTATGAGTTTGCTCTCATCTTTCGCAAGAATTTTTCCTGCCGGGAAGCACTCTACCTGGACGGTTCCATTTCGAGTATCTACTCTCTTCCCCTAGGCATCTGGAAAGAAAGGGGTCCAATGGGACCCATTCTCGCCGTGTGGACCCCTGCGAACACCCAATCCCGGTAGCCCGGAGGGATTGCTTTTCGGGATCTGGGGACGCCAGGCTGACCTCGACATGTAAGAAGGTGTCCCCTTCGCCCTCTCGTAGCGAAGACTTCTCTCCGAGTCAAGGCATCGGAAGAAGGTCCCCTGAAGGAGACCCTGGAGCGAAAGGTACATTTGTGTCCCAAGCGATCGTCCCAATGAACGCGCTAAAAGGAGGGTGCCGTGAAAAACAGTACGTGGAGTAGTGGCTCTTGGCCTTCCCCTTGGGACTCTTACCTTTCCGGATCCGGGAGCATCACGCCAACCTTTAAAGCTCGTGGTCTTTCGCTGGCCAGTAACCCCCAGACGCAGTAGAGGCCTCTGCTTCTTCTTCCTTGCTTCGCATGCTGAAGGAGTTCCGGTTTTCTTGCAAAGATTTCCTGCTGAAGCCCGGGCGGATTTGAAGACTCTTCTGGGCTTACTCGTGACGTTCCAAGGACCGTTGGAGATCCAAGAAAAGAAAAACCTTTGTTCTTGAGAGAGGAAGCAAAAAGCCGGTGGAACTTGTAGGCGCTCGAAGGAGAGGGGAGGCTTGCGTATCTTTGCTTGAGCCAAGCGAGGCCAAGCTCCAAGAGGTATTCTCGCGATCTTCCCAAAAGATCGGTGGCCTTGGCTTACCCGCCGGAGTCAAGTGATCGAGGCGAACGGCAATGGCATTAGATAGGTCATTGCCGGAGGAAAATGGCCACGCATTGAGCAATGGAGCCCGACGGAAAAGCTGGGTGGCTTCTCCTAAGGAGGGATTGGCCGAAATTCCCAAAACGATCGCGAAAAAAGCCGATCCGCTCACACTGGGGAGCCCGGTCCATTGGAGCGCTCTTTTGCCTCCGAGCCGATCCATACTTCGTTGTACGGGGTCGACCCTGAGGCCCGCTTCGGGTGGAAACGTAAAAAGAGTAGCGGACCCCAGAAAGGGAAGCGATCGAGAGATAATATCTGGTGCAGCCCCGTCTCTCCCCGCCGGAAGCTTCCCCCGGAGAGATCCTCACTCATTCCGAAGCGACTCGCCGAGGTTTGAATCGGGCCTTTTGCCAGCTCAAAAGCTTCCTAGAAGTCCGTTCCGTGAATCCCTGGCCGGGGCGACGACCCGAATCCGCACTTCCATCCAGATCTTTTTTGGCCTACAGGCTTACCCCCCGCCTCCGAAGCCAATCGATCTCGAAAGGCTTCGACGGAGGAAATTTCCTAAACCCTTCGTCGCTTTTAAGTTACCCGGGTAAGCGCGACTTTTCTCTAAAGGCACATTTGAGCGCCGAATGCTTTGCGAAATACGTAAAGAAGGAAACGAACGATTCGAAAAAAATGGCCCTGCTTCCCCTTGTTTCTCGGGGGCCGAAAGGGATCGAGCACGTGGGCAGGACAAAACCATTCATTCGCTCGGCTACAGTCACTTACCTTCAAACAGTGTCGAAATTAAGCGAGAACACGCCGGACTAAATAGAAGTTCTATCAACACGAAGAATCTCTCAATCTATTGAGACTACTAGCCCAGCACGGAAAGAGCTTCTCAGGGATCTCTTATGCCAGCTGGCTGCGGACCTTCTCAACTTCCTGGGCCACCGCCGCTGCCTCCTCCTTCCGGCCCAGCTTGGCCAGCGCGGTGCCTAGGGTGGTGAGGCTCGCGACCAGGGCGGGAAGAAAAACCTGAGGGTTCTGTGAAGCGAGTTTCCGCAAGAGGTCTACGGCCTCCTGTGTAGCTGCAAGTGCCTCCTGGCCACGTCCTAGGTTAACGAGCGTGGTGCCTAAGTTCTTGAGGCTCGCGGCCAGGGCAGGAAGAAAAATCTGAGGGTTCTGTGAAGCGAGTTTCCGGTAGAAATCTACGGCCTGCTGAGTGGGTTCAAGCGCCTCCCACCACCGGCCCAGCTTAGCCAGGGTATTGCCCAGGGTGGCGAGGCTCGCGGCCAGGGCAGGAAGAAAAACCTGAGGGTTCTGGGCGGCCAGTTTGTGGCGGATACCCAGCGCCTCCTGGACGACCGCCAGTGCCTCCTCCCGCCGGCCCAAGTTGGCCAGCATAGTGCCAAGGTTGGTGAGGCTCATGGCCAGGTCAGGGAGAAAGGCCTGGGAGTTGTCCATGACCAGTTTTCGGTAGAGTTGCACAGCCTCCTGTGTGGCTGCGAGCCCCTCTTGCCACCGACCTAGGTTAGCGAACATTCCGCCCAAGTTGGTGAGGCTGCTGGCCAAGTGGCAGAGGAAAGCCTGAGGGTTCTGGGCGGCCAGTTTCCGGTAGAGGTCTACGGCCTCCTGTGTGGCTGCAAGTGCCTCCTCCCGTTGGCCCAAAGCGGAAAGGTAGGTCCCAAGGTTATTGAGGCTCGTCGCCAGGCTGGGAAGAAAAGCCTGAGGGTTCTCCTCGGCTAATTCGCGGTGCAGGTTTACCGCCTTTTGCTGGTGTTCCAGTGCGCGAAGGTGATCCCCAAGTTGCCCATAAAGGAAGGCCAATTCCGTGTGCAGGCCAGCTAGCAGGGGACGATGTGGGGTCCGTTTGCGAGCCTCTCCCTCCAACTGGCGTTCATAGAAACGGATTCGGCCGCGCACTTCGGCCTCAGGCAGGTTCCGATGACGGCTGGCTGGGATCCATGGTTCCCACAAGAGGTCTCCCTCTGACGGTGAGGGCGCAGGAGCGATCTCGAAAACTCCGCTGTTGGCAGAAAAGAGATCCGCCGCCCAAAGGCTAAAGGCCCGCAACCCGGCCGGAGTGACCCAGAACACCACAGGTGCCCCCAATCGGGCCAGGGCGTCGCGCTTCATGTTCAGGTCCTGAAGCACCCGTTGGGCCCTTTCGACCCGTTCGGCCAGCGTTCCCCCAAGGCTCACCTCCAGGTCAGCCCATTCCAAATCGACCGCATCCAGTAGAACGACCGACCCGCGATTCTGTTCCAGCTGCTCCTTCAACGCGTTCAGATCCAGAGGCGCCTCCGGAGAGACTCTAACCTCCACCAGAGGCCGACCGCCAAGGATGCGGCCCAGCGCCTCCTTCCCCTTCACTGGTGGCCCGCCGGCCGGATCTACGACGAAAAAGAACGCGGCTCCTTCCAAGAGAGTTAAAGCCTCCCGGAACCACGCAAGGGGTGCCGAGCTCTCGTCGGCCTCGACACTCGCAGGTTTAGCCACGGGTTATTCCCCCTCCGCTTCCGGCGGGCGTTTTTTCCAAGAGCGCCCGAACTGCTGGATGAAGGTCCCACCAGGTCTCCCCATTGTACTCTAACACGCTCATGTTCCGTAACAACCGGTTCCCCGCCAAGGAAGGCACTTCATCCAAACGCTTTGTCTCATACACCCGCCATAAATGCTGGTAGTCTTCTACCTTCAAGATGCGACGGAAGCTGTTCTGAATCTCCTGGAAGGCGCACTGTACGTCCTCACAGGTGATCCGTGCATTGTTCCGGTGACACGCCGAAGTCACTGCACCCCGCGCCAGGCGCAGGAGTTCCCGCAACAGACCACCTGAAGCATCGACCAGGATATCCAAGGCCTCGGGAGTGATTAGTTTCTCTTCCATCCGCTTGAGGATGAGCTCTTTCAGCATCTTCCGACCCGCTTCATACGGGGTGCCATCGGACTGTCGCGTCTTGACGTTAGGCAGCAGGAAGTTGCGGTGGAACTGCTGGCGCACTTGCTGGAAGTCATCTCGGTAGAAAAGTGGGTAAGGTAGCGTGTAGATAACCCGGCAGGCCGGTGAAATCAGCGCATTGGCACCGTTGAGGAATAGCCCGGCCGCCTGATCTAGGTCGTAGATTTTGTCCAGCCCATCCACCACGATGAGGATGCGGCGGCCGAACTGCTTGCGGAAGTCGGTCAACAAATCATTGAGGCGCTCTAGCAGGTCCGAGAGGTTGGCCTCGGTTTGCGCCCGCACATGCTGCCGGAAAGGGCTTTCCTTGGCCAGCCGGGAGCCAATTGTGAACAGAGCCAGGTTCACATTGACGCTGGTGTCTGTTTGGCACTGCTGCTTCTCGACCCGCTCCAGAATCTTCTTCTCGTACCAGAAGTGGAGGTTTTGGAGTTTTTGGGAATCGACAGGAATGTCTTTTTTTTCGGCTTCTTTGAAAACTTTCAACCCGAGAATAACGAGTAGATCGGTATAGTGTACATCTGCAAGATTGAGTTCTTCCTCGACACTAACATACACGGGAACATGGTCGCTCTTAAGTGCCTCAATGAGGCGATGAAGCTCCGTGGTCTCCCCGCACCCCTGCTGGCCGGAAAAGAGGCTCTTGTCGTCCTCCCTAGGATCCAGTCGCAGTTCGTCCAGCAGGGTCTCCACGCGACTCTCCGGTGGACGGTCCACGTAAAAAGCCTTTAGCCAATCCCCCGACAAGGGGCGGAGAGGATCTAGATTGGCATAGGCTTCCTTTAGAGTGGATGCAGGAGGCAAGGTGGACATTTTTCCATCTCTCCTCAACTTAAACTGCGCCTTAATAGCGTGCGTTTGAGCTCGCTAGAGGCCGCGATGTCAAGGGCCACTGTAACCCTCTCGGCTTAAGCAGGCAACCCCCCCGTTTCTTCTCAAGAGAACCCTTTGCGGAGGCCCGAAGCGATGGAAGGGTTCCGGTGGGACTGGCCATCGACTTGCTCGAAGATGATAGCGCCGGACGCTCCGGGCGCCACTAACCACCGGCACCCCGGACGCAGCTCGCAACCCCATCCGGAGGGCCCATTCTCATTTTGACGGCTACCCTGCCGGTTCCCAACCTACAAGAGCGGCTCCAGAAGTTGCTGAGCCCCGTTGTCCCAAGCATCACAGCCGCCGCAAGAGTGACTCACAATTTCTTGCCTTTGACCGCAAAGGCTGAGGGAAACTCGAGGAAGAAGCAAGGGAGAAAGTGGACGGTCGATTGAAAAGCTTTCGAGTGTTTCCTCTAAACTCTAGAGGCGCCGGACTCAACAGAATGTCTCTTAGTAGTAGTCTAGAGTCGATTGAGAGTATCACCCAAATAAAAGGTTCTCTCATCCCAGAGCTGACTGCGGATCTTTACCAAAATCCTGGGCCACCGCCAATCCCTCTCTCACCGGGCCGGCGCGACAAGGACGGTACCCAGATTTTGCAGGGCATGGGCGCATTCGACGCCTGTGGCTGCTGCTCTCACAAGTCCTCAGGACACAGCTGCACACAACTCCTCAGTGCAGGGTGCGAAACGGCGTGGGCAGGACGGCGTTTTACGCCTTGACCCACGCCCGCCGCGAAAAGCAGGCCACGCACGCAAAAGTTCCTTGCCTCCGCTCTCCCATCAAAGTCCATTCCCTTTTGCTCATTGTCCTTAGGAGCTCTTCGCGCCCTTGTACCAGGGAAAAGTGGCCTTTCCCATTCTTAGCCCTTTACTCGGCGCGTGCTAGCGAGATTTTCCAAGCTAACCATCTCCTGCAATCTTCCGTGCAACCAAATGACCACCCGTATTCTTGGCCTGTTCTCCTCTTCGGGAATACAGCATTGGGAATCCTCAAGTTTCCGATCCTAGACGGATCTTTCCTCGGGCTTGCTTGGGCTTTCTGGTTAGGCTTTTTTACCAAAAACCCGTTGCACGGTGTCACCACCTCTCCGAAAACTATGCCGCAGCCGGAACCGCAAACTCCTAGGGGTATGCGCGGGGCTGGCAGAATACTTTGACATTGATCCAACGCTTGTGCGCCTGTTATGGGTCACAGGAGCGCTCTTTACTGGTCTTTTTCCAGCCCTGCTTCTCTACTTCATCTTTGCCCTGGTGATGCCGGAGGCCGAAGACCCTTAAAAGTCTCCTTCCCGAGAAGGGAAATTCCACGGCAAGGGCCTCTTGGCTCCCATGAAAAGATCCACACCTCCGTAGGACGAGCTCACAATAAAAAGACCCCCGCAACACTGACTGCGTGGGATGGCCTAGATGGAAGAACAATCTCGAAAAACGACGACACCAAAATTTTTACTGAAAAAAACCGGAGGAACGAAACCCTCGGGCACCAGAACAAAGAAAAGAACTAAGACCTTTTCTTTTTCACTTACGTTCTGGCGCGATAGCCGCTAAAAGGACCACCACCGGGACGAAAAAGCCCACTTATAAGTGTCGCTCCAAGAACCAGGGTTCTGCCGGAAAAGCCTGACGTGGAGAATCCCAAAAGTTGGAATCGCCAGGCACGTTTCCCAAAAGCAAAAGCTCGGCGGGCTTTCTTTGATCGCCAAATCAAAGGGTTTGCTACTAGTTTGAGGTAGGGGTAAACCAACGGCCTTTAACAAGGGTCCCCTGACAAAAGAAAACCCCTTGGGAAATTGGGATAGCCTGCGCCGTCTAGGGTTCCTTCTGAGTCGAGGCTTTTCAAAACCAAGAGGCCAAATTCCCGGTTGTCCCAAGGACTCGAAAAAAATGGACGAGGAAGAAAGCTTTTCCACTCCACGAGGTATTTTGCCACGCGATTCCCAGAGAACTTTTCTCTTGGGTGCAAAAAAGGAGTCAATCTTTGCTCAGGAACGAGCCCAGGGGTACTTTTCTCTGGGGCAAGGCCCAAGCGTTGGGAAGAACCGGAAGTGGCTTTTCTACAGCCAAAAAGGTGTTTTCACGGAGGAAAAGTTCGTCTTAGGGGGAAATGATGGAACGATTTCGAACACAGGATCTAAGGGCTTTTGTGACGTTAGATGGTTCAGAAGTTCGCGAGCTTGTTGCCTACCGAAATTCGACCGCGAAAAACCAAAGCTTGGCCGAAGCAAGACTCCGCCCAGGACAGAGCACACGACTCCATCTCCATAGGACAAGTGAGGAGATCTACTACATCCTGTCGGGCATGGGAAAAATGCGCATTGGGGGCCAGGTGGATTCCGTGGAACCCGGAACAGCGGTTCTTATCCCCCCAGGAGTGCCTCACCAGATCACCAACACGGGGACAAATCTTTTGATCTTCCTTTGCATCTGTGCTCCTCCCTACGAACATGAAGACACGGTCCTACTGGATGAACCGGTCGATGCACAAAACGCTTAGCGTTTTTCCAAAGCAAAACGAAGTCGGGCAAGCACCGAATACCTTGAAACGGTGGTTTCGCTTAAGGCGGTGCGGGCTTTAAGATTTCTGTCGCACATGAGCGATAAGTAAACGGCCGGTGCGCTTCCTTTTCTTTGCAGATCCTGCAAACCGATCCGGTTATCCACTAGTTGGAGGAAAGGGATCACAACTGTTCCTACACCCATAGAGAACCATTCGCCTAGCAGGGAGGATCCTCCGGGAGGCCAGCCCAACAGTCCTGCGGACAATTCGCGTGCCTGGGTTTGACTGCCAAAGTCCAGATGGCGTCCCCGTCCCGCGTTTTCGGGGACAGAGGCGCAGGAGGGGGAGTCGACCCTCTCCCCACCGGCGATGCGCTCCTTGCGTCGCTTGGAGTTTTTTGCAACTCCCCGCCATAGAAACGACTACACATGTTTTGTCGGATTCCTTGCGCGTAGGGCGAAGGTGACCTAACCACTGTTGCGTGGGAGGCACGCCTGCCTCTCGCACGGATAACGCGTTCCGAGAGACCCAATCCTCTCAAGGCGAGGGGGGACCCGGGCCCGCGCTATCGGAAAAACTTGTGCCATGACGGCGCGCATGGTCGACCATGCCCATCAAAGAAGCGCAGGCCACATCCGCTCTCCTTCCCGATCGAAATGGACCTTTCCTTCGAGCTTAGACCCGGAGAACATGAAGCTATCCGTCCGGTCAGGCCAAACCGCCGTAGCAAGGATCAATGGCCCTCGTTAAACGGACACACAAACCCGCATGTCTGCAAAAAACACTTGGCTCCCTCCCCCCCGGAGAGCGTCGCATGGGTATTCAAGCAACGCCCCCTGTCCGACCGTCACCTGCAAAACCGCGTCTGGTAAGGGAAACGAGCAAGCTTGCCCATGTGATCGCTTCGAGCAGGTTCTTCGCACGGTTCGTGCATGGCTTTCTTCTCGTAAAGCCTGGCACACAAGGAAACCATGACCCCACGGAGATCGCACACAAGATCGTCGGTCATCTCATTGGCATCCCCCAACAGGATGGATCGACCCTGCCTGGCCAATGCCGCCCAACGTTCCCTCCAGATACGCGAAACCCAAACCCCTTAGCCCGTCGCGCTCCTCGGACCCGGATGGCGCCTACTTCCGATGAGAGATCTGCCTAACCCGAACCCTCTCCGATGCCCGTGTCTCTCCGAGCCGACCCCCTCGCCGGCCTTGATGATCGGCAACCGTTTCCCTGAGAACCCATTGAGAGAACCCAAGCCAATTCCCTCTCTCCATCCGCTTTTTGATCGACGCTACCGCCACCCACGCGTAGAGGACCACCCGATCGAATGGCACCGCCTCCGCATGCACGATTACCCCGCCCCCTCGGTAACTCTTCTGCAAGCACAAGCAAACGCCCCTCCTTCCCGATCCCCTCACCCGTCTTACTAGCCAACACCCTGCCGCTTGGCCCACGCATGTACCTTCATTCGGATATGCTCCCATCCCAAGCCTTATATGGCCCTATATGGTTTAGCTGTCGGTAACCTCCACCGAGCATTTTTGTCCTTTTCCCCAACGGGACACCCCTCGGCGCGTTGTCCAGCGGTTCTCCTTGGGATTGTATCAAGCGAAACGCCCGCCAAAGGGCGTCCCGGGGGACGACGACAGCTTCTTCTTGCCCACCAGCAACGCGGTGGCCAAAGTAGAGTCCCACAACTCTTCCAGAATGGGTCAAAACTGGACTTCCACTAAAGCCAGCACCTCCGGCTCCCCGAAACAACTCCACGTCCGGCCCTCCAGAAACACTCCCCCCTTTTCGACCGGGAACCCATCTTCCAAGGTAACTCAAGGAATGCTCCGCCATCTGTCGGATCAACCGAAACCCTTGGACATAGGATTTTGCGTGGGGAAAACCTACGAGCTTGACCTCCGTTCCCGGTGCTAGGGCTAGGTCAGAGTCAGCAAGAGCTAAAGGAAAGACCGTCTCCAAGTAACGGGAGGGAAGGTTTACTCGCAAGGCAGCCAGATCTTGATCGGGATCCAGCCAGAGGATCCGAGCCGCAAGCCACGGCGTAGACTTAAAGCGAACCCAGATCTTACAAAACCGATCGCGAAGGGCTCGGTCTACAGCATGGCGTGCTGTAAGCACTCCGCCTGTCTTGGTCACCAAGAAACACGTGCTCACACTCCAAGAGGGATCCACGGTAAAAAGGAATCGTCCGACCCTCCACGCCCGATTGGTGACAATGATCCCGATGCCCTTGTCATTCCATTGAGGAAGGGTTTCGAGTTCCAACTGGCGCGAAGAAAAAACAAAAATGCCGAAGCGGAATAAAAAGAGGACCACGGAAACAGTGAGGAGCCACGCAAGGCCTCGTATCCGGATCGAACCACCAGTCCTTTCCTGGAGGGGCTCCTCGTTGGGTCCTAATTCTGCCACAGAAAGTTCCCTTGGCGCACTAGCAAGGACGTTTTTTTTCCTAGAAGATCCTACCGAGACCTTGCCCCAAAAGTCTCTTTTTCGAGAGGCAAATGGATATTCTCCCTGCCTCCCTTCTCACATTTGGCCGAGACACCCGGCGGCTGCCTTGTGGGGATTTTGGAACCTGTATAACGGCTATATTAATTTAATCCAAAAGCAGGTCCATTGCCCCTGAGCGGACTTTCGCTTCCTCATCCGCCCCGTGAACCCTCCCTATTACATCGGTGGCCACCACCTTCTCTTTTCTCCCAGCCAGTTCGGGTCGCCTCGCTCAAGGACGAAAACCATGGAAATCTGGGCCACTTTTGCCAAAAACCTTGCTGGTGCAAAGCGTTCCCGCGGCAATACAGTTCCGGGTACACCAGGCAGAGAAAAAAATCCTCATGAGGGAAAAAACACTTCCTGCAAAACCTTTATCCGGCCGGGCGAGCCCGGCGCTTCCCAGGACCTTTGGTCCTTTCCGGAGCTACAGGGGGAAAAAGGGTACGGAGGGCTCGTTCCTGAGGAGTGTGCAATTCCTCCCGTAACCGCCGCAGTCCCTCGTCCACATCTTCCACTCGAAAGTAAAGCTCGCCGGTTCCCGGATCAAAAGCCCGAAAATATCCCAGAGCATATAGGCGCCAAGCCCACCGTTGTTCGATTTTTAAGTATCGAGCTAGTCCGCGAATCCCACGAATCGTTTCGCCCATTCCTTCTTTTCGGTTGATTGCATCCGACCTAGATGGACCCCGGCGGGTAGAGGGAAGGGAGCCCAAACCCCTCTTGGGGTGCGCTCGGTAGCGAGCAAGCCGTGGCTTCTAACCCACCCGCGCACTCAAGCTAACCCATAGCCTGGCTTCTTCTACATGGTAACACAAACAGAGCCCGGCAAGTCTCTCCTGACCGTAAAAATGTTGGTCCAACAACCCTTTGAGACAAGAGACCCTCCGGGGCCCTCAATGTTTCGAAAAAAATTCCCTTCTTCCCCGGGAGCCCACCGGCCATGAAGAACTCTATGGCTTTGTCTCCCAGCTCCCAAGGGATCGGGTTTCCTCGTTACCCCACACATCCCCTTATGCAAGGGGCTCTTGCATCCCAAAACTTGTTTCTTCAAGGAGCAGGGAAGAGCGACCCAACAACCCAAAGGGGGAGCGATTGAACCCCCATGCCTCCCGTGAGCTAATCCAGTGTCGGCCCCGCGGGACTGACTTCTCGCCGACCGGGAGCTCAGTTTTCTTGCGCTCGGCAGGACTTGAACCTGCACGGGTTTCCCCACTAGAACCTGAATCTAGCGCGTCTGCCATTCCGCCACGAGCGCCTGGAATTGGCTTACCCAGTGTGATTATGCCAGCAAGAGCTTCCGGCTGCAAGGACCTCGCCGGTCGGCAGGCCAAGGCCTAACGGCTGAAGGCGTTCTTTTTTCTTGCGCCAGCTACTCCCAACCTGTAAACACCATGACCCTCCCAAGGACGTAATGGGGGACAGCTTAACCCCAGAGAGGCACACAAAAGCGGTATAATCCGTGCTTCTTATTCGAGAACGAGAATAAAACCATGACGGGCCAGCTTTCCCCGAGCGTGTTTGCTCAAGCAAAAACGGCTTCAGGTTTCCGAGATGCCATTCTCTTTTATCTCCGGGCCCATTTAGCCCGAACCCCCAAAGGGGCAAGCTTACGCGACTGGTGGATGGCGACAGCCCTGGCGGTCCGGGACCGGATTGTGGAACGGCTGCTCCGCACACAGGATGCCTACAAGCGCCGGCGGGTCCGAAGCCTCTACTACCTTTCCATGGAATATTTCCCAGGGAAACTCCTCAAAAGCTACCTGGCCAGCGAAGGTCTTCTGGAAACGGCTGCGGAAGCGCTCGAAACGCTGGGTTTGGATTTAGATAGACTTTCCGAGGAGGAACGCGACATGGGACTGGGCAACGGGGGACTAGGACGGCTGGCATGGTGTCTTATGGAGTCGCTAGCTACCCTCGGTTACCCGGCAATCGGCTACGGGATTTATTACGAGTTTGGCGCTTTCCGGCAGCGCTTTGAGAATGGCCACCAGATAGAGGAACCAGACGAGTGGCGAGAGCGTGGAGACCCCTGGACGATTCTGCGTCCGTCCCGAAGTCACAAGGTGCCCCTCTATGGAAGGTTAGAACAAGGGCAACAAACCAGAAACTCCCGATGGGTGCACACCAAGGAGATCATTGGGATTGGTCACGACCTTCCTGTACCAGGCCACAGAAATCCAACCGTCAATTTCGTCCGGCTTTGGAGCTCCCATCCCCCCGAAGAGCTCGATCTAGAAGCGTTTAACCAAGGGGGATATTTTGAAGCCGTCCGAGAAAAGACTTTCTGCGAAACGATCTCCAAGATCCTCTATCCCAATGACAAAACGGAAAGCGGCAAGGAACTCCGGCTTGTCCAGCAGTACTTTTTTGTGTCTTGCTCCCTACAGGATATCTTGCGGCGCTTCCGGCGGCTTCACGAGGAATGGGAAGTTCTCCCGGATGTGGCAACCATTCAACTCAACGATACGCATCCCGCTCTAGCTGTAGCCGAGCTTATGCGGCTTCTTGTGGATCGAGAAGGGGTTTCGTGGGAGAAAGCCTGGCAGATCACCACCCGAACCTTTGCCTACACCAATCACACGCTTTTGCCGGAAGCCTTAGAAAAATGGAGCGTCCCCCTTTTCGAAAAGGTCCTGCCGCGTCACCTCGAAATCATTTATGAGATCAACCACCATTTTCTCCAAGAGGTAGAAAAACGATGGCCGGGGGTTGTGGAGCGTAAAAGGAACCTTTCGCTCATCGAAGAGGGTTCTCCCAAAATGGTTCGGATGGCGCACTTGGCCGTGCTGGGAAGCTTTGCCGTCAATGGCGTTTCGGCTCTCCACTCAAGACTTTTGTGCGATCGGCTCTTTCGAGATTTCCACCTCATGTTCCCCGAGCGGTTTCACAATAAAACCAATGGGATTAGCCCCCGTTCCTGGCTTCTTCTAGCCAACCCCCCTTTGGCCAAGGTCATTACAGCTGCCATCGGGGACCGGTGGGTTCATGATCTGGAAGAGCTACGGCAGCTGGAAGGCCTTCTTGAGGACCCAGGATTTCAAGAGGCTTTCTGGAAGGCCAAAGAACAAAATAAAAAAGAGCTTGCCAAGCTGATTGGAAGACTCTGCGGGGTTCGCGTGGACGAGCACGCTACTGTGGACGTACAAATTAAGCGAATCCATGAATACAAACGGCAACATCTGAATCTTCTGCACATCGTCGCTCTCTATCGCAAGCTCCTGGAAAATCCCGATTACCTCCCGCATCCTGTTCTTATCCTTTTTGCGGGAAAAGCAGCCCCAGGCTATGAAATCGCCAAGTGTATCATCAAAGCAATTCACGCGGTTGCTCACAAAATCGAACGAGATCCTCGTGTCCGCGAAAAACTGCGGGTGGTCTTTTTGCCAGATTATGGGGTGTCGCTAGCGCAAAAGATTATCCCAGCAGCAGAAATTTCCGAACAGATCTCCACGGCCGGTCGAGAGGCATCCGGCACCGGTAATATGAAACTGGCCTTAAACGGCGCGGTGACCTTAGGAACCTGGGACGGTGCTAACATTGAAATTGCCGAAGAGGTGGGCCAAGAAAATCTCTTCCTTTTTGGATTACGAGCGGAAAGGATTGCCGAACTCATACAGGAAGGATATTCGCCATGGGATGTTTATGGGAAAAACCCGCCGTTGCGGGAAGCGCTGGACTGGCTCACTCTAAGCCCTGATTTCCTGCCGGGAGAGCCCGCCGACAGGTTGGTCCCGTTGCGAGAGACCCTTTTGGAAAAAGGAGACCCCTTTTTTGTGATGGCTGACTTTGACGCCTACGCCCAGACACGAGAAGAGGCTTTCCGTGTCTATGTGGACCGGAAAAGCTGGATAACCAAATCCCTCCTGCATGTAGCTCGGATCGGCAAGTTTTCCAGCGACCGGACGGTCCAAGAATACGTGCAACACATCTGGAGACTCCGTCCTGTCTCCCTCTCTGCCCTACGAACCTGAAAGAAACGAGAGTAGTGTCTCCTGGAGATACGCTAGAAAGTGGATTTCCCAAAGCGCTCTTTGGAGCGCACGGGAACTCACCCAAAGGGGATTTCGATTCATCTCCTCCTCGCCGATTCCGTGTTCCACGGCAAGGGTCAATCTCCGATCGTTGATGATGGAAAGAAAAATATCGAGTTCTTCCTTTTCCAAAAGAAGACCTGACCTTCCCGTCCCCGGGATCGGCCGGAGTCGCTGCAACCATTGTTCCACCAGCTCTGCCCGCTCCGATCTCCAGCTTAGCCGGGTTTCTTTAAGGAGTTCGCCGGCTTCTTCCCCCTCTGCCCCCTGGAGAGACTCACGGCTCACCGATCCCACCCAGTACCGTTGCAGGGGCTCAGGAAGCTCGGCCAGCTCCGTTCGGTAATGGTCTCGAAGGGCCAGAAGAGAAACCCACAGGGCCTCCTTTTCTGGACCCTCCAGTTCCAAGGCTAGCTTACCTTCGATCTGTCGGACTCTCACACCCGCTCCATAGTGGCTTGCAGTCCATAGGATTGCAACTGGTGAACGATGAGCTCTGCTTTTTCACGCGTCTCCCGGGCTACAACGCTTTTGCCTTTGTGGTGCACCTCCAGCATATGATGCGTGGCTAGTTGTTTACTCATATTGAGTACCCGCTGAAAGACGTACACCACATAGCTCATGAGATTGACCGGATCGTTCCATACCACGACGCCCCACAACCGCTCAAAGGCATCACGAACCTTAGATTCTACGTCCTCCTGTTCAATCGTTTCTGGAAGAATGAGCTCAGCTGCCATGGTCGTCTCCCTCCTTCACCCAAACATCCAGCCATTGAACCGTGTGCCATTCGATTACCCGCTCTAAACGATACTAACAAGCCATGAAGCGATCAACCGCAAGCCGGTCCTTGTTTTTTTTCCATCTTCCCTGACGTGCTCCCTTCGTTTCCTGGCTGGGAAAATTCCCTCCTTGTCGCACCACAACTCTCTTTTTCCGGATCCCGGGACCATTGGCCCTTATGGATAAAGCTTTTTGCTTTTCTCTCCTCACCTCGTAAGCTTGCCCAAGGCTTTACCGCCGCAAGTGCTTCCTCCCAAGGCCCTTTCTTCGACAACGCCGACCAGTGCAAGCCATTCCCGACGAAAGGCTTTTCTCTTGCCTAACGACGCCCTTTGTAGCAGGTCATGGATGTAAGCGAGAACGCACAACCAAAAAAGGGTGAGGGACAAAAGAGACAAACCCCAAGCCCAGGCCCTCGAGCAAGTTTCCCCCTCCCAAGCAAGAGTAACGACAAAGCGGGCCAAACCGTCCAATCTCCTGAACCTCAGCCTGGCCGCCGTTTCAGGTAAAGGAAAGGGATGTCCCACCATCGGCCCTGTGGACCCGCCCATCCGAGTTCACGCATTCGTTGCGCCTTTTCCAGCCGGCTAGTACCTGGGAACGGAAGGGTCAATGGTTTGGCTCCACGCTTCAATGCCACCGGCGAGATTTTTCACCCGTCGAAACCCTGCTTCTCGCAACAAGCGACAGGCCCGGGCGCTGCGTCCACCGGTCTTGCAGTGGACGACGACGAGCTTGGCGGCATCCAGCTCGTGAAGACGGGCCGGAAGCTCTCCCAAAGGAATCAGCTGGGACCCAGGGATGCGAGCGAGCTCATATTCGTGAGGTTCTCGCACATCAATCAAAAGAAAGTCCTCCCCCCGCTCCATCGCCTCCTTCAGTTCCACAACCGACATCTCCTCTCCCCCATCACTTGGGCCCGTAGCGGAGGTCCGAAGGCCACAAAATTCCTCATAATCCACCAGCTCCCGAAGAGTCGGAGCCTCCCCGCAGAGGGGACACTTGGGATCGGGTCTCAGGCGTAACTCCGCAAATCGCATGCGCAAAGCATCGAAAACGAGTAATCGACCTATCAGGGGCTCCCCAATCCCAACGATTAACTTCACGGTCTCGATCGCCTGTATGACACCGATGACCCCAGGTAAAACTCCCAGCACACCTCCTTCGGCGCAGCTCGGCACCGTGCCGGGTTCCGGCGGCTGTGGGAAAAGGCAGCGGTAGCAGGGCCCGTGTCCCCTCCAAAAGACGCTCGCCTGACCTTCAAACCGGAAAATGCTCCCGTAAACATTGGGTTTTCCTAAAAGTGCGCACGCGTCGTTGACCAGATACCGGGTCGGGAAGTTATCCGTCCCGTCAACTACCACGTCGTAATCCCGCAATAGCTCCAGAGCGTTGCCGGACCGCAAAGCCATATCGTAGGTCACCACTGCAACGTGAGGGTTAACCTCCGCAATCGCCTCCTTGGCCGATTCGACCTTCCTCTTTCCTACGTTGGACGTTTTGTGGAGAACCTGGCGATGAAGATTGGATTCTTCTACGACATCGAAGTCGACGATCCCGATCGTTCCCACCCCGGCAGCTGCAAGATAGAGAAGAAGGGGCGACCCAAGGCCTCCAGCCCCCACCACCAGTACTCTCGCCGATTTGAGCTTCTTTTGACCGCTTGCGGTCACTTCCGGCATAATAAGATGCCGGCCATATCGCCGGATTTCATCGTGGGATAAGGGGGAACCGGCGTAGACCTTTTCGATCCGGGATAGGTAACTCATGGGATAGAGTGTACTGTAGAGAAAAAAGAGGAATGATGAAATCAAAAACTGCGTCGTTCCCCTGGAAACTGATCGAGGACGAGCGTGGCCTGGCACTTCTTTCTCAAAAACTGGATCCTCAGGCTCTCCTGGCGATCGACACCGAAGCCGACAGTCTTCACCACTACGAAGGGAAGCTTTGTCTTATCACCCTCCGGCAAGGGGAGCAAACATGGCTAGTGGATCCGCTCTCGGCTCAGCAACTGGGAGAATTCTGGCCGTTCCTCGCCAAGTTCCGATGGGTTGTTCATGGGATGGACTACGACTTGCGGATGCTTCTAGGAGCCGGTGCCCAACCCCCGCAATCCATTTTTGACACGATGCTCGCTGCACGACTCTGCGGTCTTACCCCCGCTGGCTACGCGAGTCTCGTCGAGAGATTTTTTTCTCACAAGCTCTCCAAAGGTCCCCAAAAAGCCGACTGGTCCCGGCGACCTCTCCCCCCTCACTTGCTGGACTATGCCTGCCAGGATGTCGCCTACCTGGAACCCCTCGCCCGAAAACTTCGGCAACGCCTGGAAGAACTCGGACGGCTGGGCTGGCTCGAGGAACTCAGCGGACGGATCTTGCAAACCGTCCGTCGCCCGGCTCCTCCCAAGGACCCGAAAGCACGACTTTTTCAAGCCAAAGGCCTCCGGCCAGAGGGACTTGGCATTCTTCACAAACTGTGGGTATGGCGGGAAACCGAAGCGCAAAAACGCGACCTGCCGCGCTTTCGAATTGCGCGGGACGAAGAGCTTTTTTCCCTGGCGCAATGGGCCCAGCAACGAGGCAGGGAAGATCCTCCCGAAACCCTTTTCCCAAGACACCGGTGGAACCGGTATCGAGAGGCTCTCGTTGCGGCCATTACCGCAGGGAGCCAAGAACCTTTGACACCCCCTAACCGGTCCGATTTGAACCATCGCAGAGAGGATCCCCATTGGGAAAAGCGTTTTCACGACCTTACGCACAAGCGCAACGAGATTGCGGCCAAGCTGGGGCTTGAACCCGCTCTCATTGCTCCCCGGGCGGTTCTCCAGAAGCTGGCCCAGAGCGAGGCTCCTAACGCAACGGAGTTGATCGCCCAAGGCCACTGGTGTCGTTGGCAGGCAGACCTTATGGGGATCCCTTATGCCTAAAAAATCCCTTTTTTTCGCTCTTGCTTGGCGCCAGTCTCCCAAAGAGGGTACCTGGGCAGGAAAGGTTCCCCACAGAAAGCGCGATTCCCATTGCGTGCGAGTCGCTTACCGTCACACTGCGTCAGCGAGCTCTCCCGACCCACCAAAGCCGTAAAGTTGCAAAAAGACTTCTTCTCTCTTGTGGGCTTTTGTCGCGCAGGAGCTCTTCCCTGCAGTTGCTATCTTTGCTAAATGACGCATGATTAGCTTTCGGCATGGCAGGACACAGTCACTGGGCAAAGGTTCGTCATTACAAAGTCATCTCCGACGCACGGAAAGGTAAGCTTTTTAGTAAGCTTAGCCGCGAGATTACCGTGGCGGCGCGACTTGGTGGAGGGGATCCTGACTTTAACCCTCGCCTTCGCCGGGCGATCCAGGCTGCGCGAGCCGAAAGTATGCCCATGGAAAATATCGAGAGGGCAATCCTGAAAGGCACCGGGCAACTGGCAGGCGAGGCATGGGAAGATGTTTGCTACGAAGGCTACGGCCCGGGCGGAGTAGCCATTCTTGTACAAGCACTTACGGATAACCGGAATCGAACGGCCGCTGAAATCCGAAGCATCTTTGCGCGTCATGGCGGGAATCTCGCTGGTGTGGGCAGCGTAGCATGGCTTTTTCAGAAACGAGGCGTTGTCCTCATCGAGGGGGGCGAAGTCCCTGAAGAAACGATCTGGGAGGCCGCCTTAGAGGCAGGTGCCGAAGATATCCGAGCCTCCGACGAGGGTTGGGAAGTCATTACGCCGGTGGAAAAACTGGAGTCGGTCCAACGCGCGCTCGAAAGTGCCCATGTGCCGATCCAGTCCGCTAGCCTTGCTTTCCTTCCTCAGACCCTCGTCCCCATTGAGGATCCCGACACGGCCCGGAGCGTGCTGCGGTTGTGTGATGCCTTGGAAGCCCACGACGACGTGCAGCACGTGTATTCGAACTTTGATATCGCAAGCGATATCTTAGCGGAAGAGGCCCGAAGGTAGACGCCTCTCCAGGATGATCGATCATGATGGAGACGCATGGGAATCCTTTGCGGCCTCCGTGCATGTGCCACGATTGATTGGGATCGGTACCAAAATGGAGTGCCCCATGACCTCCAGGGAAATTCGAGAGAGTTTTCTTCGTTTTTTTCACAACCGTGGGCATACCCTTGTCCCCTCCGCGTCCCTTTTGCCGGACTCCCCCAATCTCCTTTTTACCAACGCCGGGATGAACCAGTTTGTGCCCATTTTTTTGGGGCAAATATCTCCCCCCTTCCATCCCCCGCGGGCAGCCAATAGCCAGAAGTGCATACGGGCAGGGGGTAAACATAATGATCTGGAAGACGTCGGGCTAGATACTTACCATCACACCTTCTTTGAAATGCTCGGAAACTGGTCCTTCGGGGATTACTTTAAGAAGGAAGCGATTGCCTGGGCATGGGAACTTTTGGTTCACCAATGGGGCTTCCCTAAAGAGCGACTCTACGCGACCGTCTACCGGCCCAGCCCCGGGGAACCGGGGCAATTCGACGAGGAATCCTATCGGCACTGGGCGCAACTGTTCCAAGCGGAAGGGCTGGATCCCAGTCGTCATATCGTCTTTGGGAGTAAAAAAGATAATTTCTGGATGATGGGAGAGACCGGCCCGTGTGGGCCGTGTTCCGAAATCCACGTGGATCTCGCACCAGAGGGCAAGGGGGGGCCTCAGCGAGTCAACCAGGGGGATCCCCATTGCCTTGAGATCTGGAACCTCGTTTTTATCGAGCTTGACGCTCGAGAGGATGGGTCTTTCGTTCCCCTACCTGCTCGCCATGTGGACACGGGTATGGGTTTGGAGCGGGTATGCGCCATCATCCAAGGTACAGAGAAGTTCCGGCGTTTTGGACAGGTCCCCGACGACTACCAGACCGATCTCTTTCGTCCGATCCTGGAAGAGCTCCAAAACCTTAGCGGCCATTGCTACGAAGGCACTTTGCCGGATCCTGGGACCCGGGGAAGAACACCCGAACAGAAACGCGACATCGCTTTCCGGGTGATTGCCGACCACATCCGCATGCTCACCTTTGCCATCGCTGACGGGATCTATCCCAGTAACGAAGGCCGGGGATATGTAGTTCGGAGAGTGCTGCGCCGGGCGGTCCGCTACGGTGAAGTACTGGGCTTTCGAGAACCTTTTCTTCACCGGCTTGTGGGAATGGTTTGCGCCACTTTGGGGGACGCATTTCCCGAAATCCGGAGGGCACAACCGGAAGTGGAGGAGTGGATTTGCCGGGAAGAAAACAATTTTCTGCGAACCTTGGCAAAAGGAATGGAACTTTTCCGCCAGGAGGTGTCCAGGAAAACCTCGGCGCTTTTCCCTGCAGAAAAAGCGTTCCAATTGTACGATACCTACGGGTTTCCCATCGATCTCACGCAGCTTTTGGCCCAAGAGGAAGGGATGGAAGTCGACCTAGCTGGATTTCAGAAACTTTTAGACGAGCAACGCCGACGTTCCCAAGAAGCGCAACGGCGGGTGACAATCGAGGTGGTGGATACCGAACCCTCCTCCCCGGTAACCGAATTTGTCGGCTACCATACCCTGGAAGCCCGCGCGCGGATTGTGCGGAGGAAAAATGGAAGAATCATTACGGACAAAAGCCCCTTTTACGCCGAGATGGGGGGCCAGGTGAGTGATGTGGGGACGCTTACGCACCAGGGACGGAGCTATTCCGTTCATGACGTTCAAAGGAGAGGGCAGGCTCTGGAACATTGGGTCGAACCTGGGTGCCCCGCCCAAGAAGGGGAGGAAATTATCCTTGCAGTGGCCCAGGCTCGACGCTTGCGGATTGAGATCCACCATACGGCTACGCACCTTCTGCACTGGGCTTTGCGGGAGGTTTTTGGCCCGGCAACCCGGCAGCGAGGCTCTTATGTAGGTCCGGACCAGCTTCGATTCGATTTTTCTTGCCCACGGGCCCCGAATCGCGAGGAGCTCAAGCGCGTCCAAGAGCTCGTGCAGGAATGCATCCAACGGGATGACCCAGTTCGATGGGTCCTTCGGCCCTCTCGGGATGTGCGGAATGACCCAACGATCCTGCAATTCTTCGGGGAAAAATACGGGGACATCGTTCGGGTCGTAGAAATCGGGGACTATTCCAAAGAGCTTTGTGGGGGAACCCATGTGCGACATACGGGGGAACTGGAATGGTTTACCATCACAGCTGAGCGGGCCGTCGGTGCCGGCGTCCGAAGGATCGAAGCGGTTGCCGGACCGGCGCTTTTGGATGTCATCCGGGAAGAGCTCCCCAAAAGGGAGGAACAGTACAGACTCTGGAAGAAGCGCTTTCCAGAGCTTCCGGCCCTGGATCCCCTAGAGATCCCCGATTCGATTCGGGAAAGCTGGCAAGCGTGGGAACGATGGATCCAACAGTGGGAAGCTATCCGAACGTGGCTAAACGAGCGAGATCACCAGAAGGAACAGAACCGGAAACGATCCGCAAAGGAACTAGCCCAAAAGCTTCTGGCCAAGGTCGAAGGGAAAAAAGACGAACCGGTTGTGGTCGTACATCTCGGGGAGCGGGAACCTGGAGATCTTCTGGCCCTAGCCCAAGCGTTGAAATCGCTGGGATGGGGAGGCATGGCGGTTCTCACTGGGCACTGGAAAGGAAAAGCCTCCCTGGTCGTACTGGTGGGCAAACATTTTCGGCATACCTTCCATGCGGGGAAGCTGGTTCAAAAACTAGCCGCAGCCATCGAGGGCAAGGGAGGAGGAAACCAAGAGCTGGGCCAGGCCGGGGGTGGTGACCCTCAAAAACTCGCATCCGTAGTCAAGCTCACCCTTGAGGAGCTCCAGTCCCAAGGCAGTTTCCGCGCGGTACAGCTGGAGGCCGAAATCCCCGTTTTCCAGCTGCAACCGGTGAAGAGCTAAAACCCGTTTCGGCTCGGGGGCTCTTCTTGCAAGACAAGCCTTTCTGGGATCAATATGTTAATGTGCGAGAATTGGGACGGTTTCTCATCCTAACGGGGATCGCTCTTGTTGTTGCCGGGCTGGTACTCTCTAGTGGTTTCGGCCGGGGCTGGCTGGGACGCTTGCCCGGAGACATCCGTATCGAGAAGGGTAATTTTTCTTTCTATTTTCCCTTAGCGACCTGCCTTTTACTGAGTTTTCTTTTGACCGTAGCTCTTTGGATCTACCGGCTTTTCTTGCGCCGGTAAGAACCTTCTCCAAAAAGCCAGCGAAAGAAAAAGAGAAAAGAAACCCGTTGGGTAACGCCTTGGGCCAATTCTAAGTTTTTTCCTGCCCTCTTTTGCCCCTAGCCGATGTCCCGGGCTACCTAGCAAAGCTCCCTTCCGTTCCTAGAGTCTTTTTTTCTCCCCCTACCCCCTCCTAGAAGCTTTCTGGAAAAAAAAAAGACTTCTTCCCTTCTCAAAAGCGCACACGTCCCACAGACCATGCAAAAGGAACCTGAACAAGGTCTTGCGATTCCATGTGGCTAAAAAGGCCGCTTTTTCCCACGGACGACTCCCGGGAAGCCAGCTCGGGAGGTTTCGGTTACTTCCGGCATCCCGCTCTTAGCCAAAAGGAACACCCCAAAGGACTCCTCACCTCTCACGTGCGGACCGGAAAGGAAGTTGGAAGGATCGGACACAGCGAAACGTCACCGTTGGCGAGTACCGCAGTCCCTTTCCGGTCTCAGAAATCGGCTTTTCTTGACAGATCTTTGCTCCCACACTTCCCCTCCGGTAGGCTTTGCCTCGATGTAGTCCACCTTCATCCAAACACTCCCATCCTGCCGGTCCGAAACGAATTCGAACTCCTCGGAGACCATACTTAGCTTCCGGCAGGCGAAGAGCCCCCAGGAATCCTCCCATTCTTCCAAGGCTATCACCTCAGCATCTCCCACCTCTCGATATCTCTCAAGGTATCCTCGATATCATCCAAGGAACTCTTTACATCATCCAAGGAACTTTTAACTTCATTCAAGGATTCCTCCAAGTCACCCACAGACTTCTCATCCAATGAATTCTTTATTTCATCCAAGGATTCCTCCAAGGTATCCATAGAATCCTTCACATCATCCAGCTTCTCTTCTACCTCCTCCAACCGATTACCAAAGTACCCGTAGCACCTTCCCGTTACGGTGCTGGCGGACAGCAGCATGCCGATGCATAGGACCAGGATCGACCGTTTCATTGGGTCCTACTTAGTCCAAACACATGTTCCAACTCTGACCCAAGTAATTCGCATAGCTCAAGGACAATAAAGCATTTATAACCACCCTCCCCCAATTTCTCACTCATAGATTCCTCTATGTCTCTAAGAAGAGATGTTAGATCTTCTATTTCTCTTCTTATTCCACATATCATTTCAAGCCCATCTCCCGTTCCGGCATCAACAACCGCGTATTCCTCACCACCATCCAATTTACCACACTCATCAACCAATTTCCTAGCTTTTCAAATATGTGACTTAAGCCCATACCAATGATCTTTCGATTGTTCTATCTCCTCCTTAGCTTTCCTAGCTAGGTTTTCTATCTTACTAAGCTTCTCACAAATGGTTCTAGCGCTATCCCTACCATATTCAGCATTTCCTGTCACATTCAGCATTTCTACCTCCTTTTTTGGTTTAAAACGGTTCTTGATCCTCTCCTTCCTCCTCCAAAACCTCTCCATTCGGTCCTTCTTCCGACTGGGCCACCCGATACCCTTCCTCCTGCAAAACCCTCTGTAACGGAGACTGTGGGAAACGGATCACTTGAGGTTCTTGGTCACCACGCACATTGTCCTCCCTCTTCAACCGAATCCCTTGCCTGTCCGGTGGACGGTTTTTCGCAACAGCAGGGAACACAGCTTGTTTCAGATACCTGGAGAAGTAGCACGGTTTGATTACCTCCTTCTCTCCGTAATTTTCGCAATATGGTCTGAAACTCTCATATAGCTTCTCAAAAGGAGTAACCGAACTACCATCCCTTACCGTGCACTCGAGCAACCACCCATAAAAAACATTCCCCTCGGTGAAGAACTCCATTGTCATCCGCCTTACCGACTCCACCTTCTCCATTTCCTTCTTTATCCGGCTACCATTTAACCACCAACTTAACCCGTCCAGCATCCAGTTTAGTATCCCTGACCTTTCTTGTTCGAACTTCCCTTCGATATTGATCTCCCTCTTGAAGGTCGGAGGTCTATCTTCCTCAAGACCATCAACGAACCTTGCATAGAACGGGATGACGCACAGCCTCCCGAAAAGCGCTATGCTCGGGTCTTTTATTGAGTCTTATTCGTCGACTTAATTATCGTTGACTTTTGCAGGATCCTAGGGGGCCGACTTTCGAAGATGGGAAGGCAAAATGCGCAAGCTCGCCCGGTACTTGGCAACAGTACGCCTTGCCAGCCGGATCCCTCTCTCGGCGAGTCGCGCTACAAGCTCCTGGTCAGACAAGGGACGTCTTGGGTCCTCCCGAGCTATCATTTCCGCAATTGCTTCCTTAATGCAGCGGGTGGACACAACGGCACCGTTGGAAATTTGGTATCCCGAAGAGAAAAAGTATTTAAGCTCGTACATGCCCCAGGGGGTTTCCATGTACTTATGGGCAATCGCGCGGCTCACGGTTGTTTCATGGATCCCCACCTCGCTTGCAATTTGATTCATGGTAAGAGGCCGAAGCGCAATCGCTCCTTTTTCAAAAAACTCTTGTTGATGTTGGACAATAGCATTGGCGACGTTCAATAGCGTCTGTTCCCGCAAAAGAAGACATTTAATGAGAAAGCGACCCGCACGGATTTTTTCTCGGAGATACTGCCGGACAGAAGGATCGGAATGGGATGAGGCCAAAAGCTCCTTGTAGGTATCACTAATCCGCAGCCGGGGAACCACCGCCTCATTCGGAATCGCAATCCACCGCTCACCAACTTTTTCGGCAATGAGGTCGGCTTGAATCACCCGGAATTTTTCGTCCCGGCTGAAGCGAGCTCCAGGTCTGGGATCAAGGCTGGAGATCAAATCCGCTGCCTCGCGTACCCGGTCCAAGGAAACCCGAAGAGCTCGCGCAATGACTTGCCACTTCTTTTTGCCCAGCTCTTCGAGATATTGCGCAACGATTTTTCCCTCTACATCCTCCCGCCTTCCAAGCCTATCCAGCTGAAGGAGCAAGCATTCCTTCAGATCCCGTGCACCTACCCCAACCGGATCCAGAGACTGGACCAGCTGGAGCGCCTCTTTGACCGTATCCAGGGCTAACCCGCACCCCAGGCTCACTTCCTCCAGGGGAACCCGCAAATAGCCGTCCTCGTCGAGATTGCCAATGATTTCTTGGGCGGCCCTCCGCATCGTGGCGTCCTTGGTTACCCAACCAAGCTGGGCTTCCAGATGCTCCGCCAGCGTAGGCCCGACTGATTGGGATTCAAAAAAGTGGCGCCTCTTCTCGGCGGCTTCCTCATCGTACCCATTGGCGCCTTGCAGTTGGGAAAAGTAGTCGTCCCATTCAAGTTCCTCTTGAATGACCGTCTCAAGGTCTTCCTCTTCCCGGCGCACTTGTTCTTCCCACTCTTCCAAAACCGGGTTCATTGCGAGCTCCTGGGCTACCAAAGCTCGAAGCTCAAGCGCGGGGGCCTGCAGAAGCGTAAGGGATTGACGCATCTGCGGGGAAAGAGTCGGGGCAAGCCGGACGGTTTGATAGAGGCCTACATCCCCCATGGCTACCGAAAGTGTAGCCTCCTAGCAAAAAAAATGCCAACTCCCAAAAGCCCATCTGGTCAAGGGGGCTCCGGCCGGCTCGGATACCTAAGACTTGGGTTCCTTCCCAAAACTCAGGCTGGCCCATCCGGCTCCTTTTTCCTATGGAGTGATAGCCATGTTTTCGGTGACCATTCTCGCTAGTTCCAGCAAAGGCAATGCGACTCTCGTTGCAACCAACTGCACCCGACTTCTCGTAGATGCCGGACTGAGCTGCCGAAGGCTAGAAGACACTCTCCGCAAGATTGGCCTGTCTCCCGCGGATCTCGACGGAATCCTCCTCACCCACGAACATTCGGATCACGCCAGCGGGCTACCGGTACTATTGAAAAAGTACCCGGTCCCTCTTTTTTGTAGCCCAACTACCTACCGGGTCATCTCTCCTCAGCTGACCCAGCCTCCCCGGTGGATTCCTGTGGAGGCCGGACGGGCTATCGAACTTGCGGATCTCCAAATGGAGACCTTTCCGGTTCCGCACGATGCTTACGATCCGGTTGGGCTTCTTTTGCGGCACGCGCAGGGTTGTTTTGGCATTGTGACCGACCTCGGGTACGTTACGGGGCTGGTCATCGAACGGCTGCGAGAGGCACGCGGAATCCTGTTAGAAGCCAATTACGAAATGGAACTCCTCCAAAAGGATCCCAAGCGTCCCTGGTCCATCAAACAGCGCATCATCTCCCGGCACGGCCACCTCTCCAACGAAGCCGCAGCCGAACTAGTGGCGGCATTGGCAAGAGCGGAACTGCGGGAGGTCTACCTGGGACATCTGAGCGAAGATTGCAACGACCCCGCCCTGGCCAAACGCCGGGTGATGGAACGGCTGGGAGAGCTGGCCGCCCAGGTCAAAGTGGAAGTCATTCTTCCCAGTTCCTGCCCGGTCCGGGTCCAATGGGGGCCCAGTCACCCGGCGGTTGCTCAAGACCCAAAACTCTGATTTACTACGTGATTGAGGGAACTTGTCTCCTCTCCTGACCCCATTGTGTAGTGGTTAGCACACCACCCTTTCAAGGTGGTAGCACGGGTTCGAATCCCGTTGGGGTCGCTTGGACCTGTGACAGCCCGGCAAGCCTTCTCGCCCGCAAGCAAAAGAGCCTTGCACTGGGAAAATCGCGTGACAAAGAACCGGCTCGTTTCCCTTTCGGTAACGGGAAAGCCAACATGTTTTGTTCTAGCCGCGGGAGGCACCTCCGGGGACCTCTTACAGTCGACGGCCACCCTTGGGAAAAGCTCCTTCCCCTAGAGATCAGCCATGTGAAAGAGGAAAAACCGAAGAATTCCACCCATTGCTCGGGCCGCAAGAGTGATCCCCGCTAGGACGACCAGGATACGAAAAAGCTCAAGAAAGATCTTTCTTTTGTCGTCCCAATCCCCTGGAGGCCATTTCGGATTGGCTACCATGACTCAGCTAACCTAGCACACTTGGCGACCGGAAAGGAACACGAAAACGCATCAAACGGGAAAGTTTTTTTGCCCTATTCGGAGAACCTCCCGACTTGTGATAGGATAAAGGGCAAGTTAAGGTCGTGTTTGCCTTTTTTGCAGAGCCGGAACCCCTTTCGGTCGACTCTGGCACAGGAAGTTTGGAATGTCGCGTCCCGCTTTCCAGTACCGGCTCCAGGTTTGGGTCAAACCTCGGGGATCTCACACACGTCTGCTGGGGCGTCACGGGGACGGCTGGAAGATCGAAGTCCAATCCCCTCCCCAGGAAGGCAGGGCCAACGAGGAGCTTGTGCGTTTTTTCTCCCAGCTCTTCCGACCCAAACCCTGTCGGGTCTCGATTATAGCCGGCAAAAAATCCCGCCAGAAGATTCTCATGATCCAAAGCCCATCCCCCCTGGATGTGGACCGGTTCCTGGCCGATATCGCACACGAGGGCTCGGCAGGCTCTAGCCCGTAAGGTTATGTGCGCCCGGATCTTTCCCTTAAGGCCCAGGACCCTGCATTTGCTTGGGAGAAGCCTCCTTTTCGTGGTGGCCGCTTGGGGAATGCCCTACCTTTGGTCAACTTCCTATCGGCCCCCGCTGTGGGAGGCCCTTCCCCTGGAAGAAACCCCACAGGGAGTTCACGCGCGCTATCCGACAGCCATCCATTCGGGATGGGCCGTCCCAACAAGTTACACGTGGCGACTTGTGTACCGGACACCTGTTGAGGAAACACCCGGCTCCCCTCCCATCCTTTCCCATGGCCAGGCAAACCAGGCCTTTAGTCGTAACGGAGCCTTTGATTCTGTGGGGCAAGTAGAACGGGCCCCTTCCGCCGGGCCTATTCGGGCAGCTAGGCAGAGCCCATGGACTCGGGTTGTCCTTTTCCGACAAGCTTTCTATACGCTGGAGGGGGAATCCATTCGGGTGTGTCTCTTGGACCCAAAGACAGGCCGGCTCTGGGATGAACCGTTTGATCCTCCCGAGGGTATGTTGCTCGTGGAGGACTCCGGACCTGGCATTCTGGTTCTAGCTGTGGATAGAGAGGCCCCTGCAGGACGCGCCGGTCTTTGTCCTTCCGATCGAATCCAAGCGTGCAACGGCAAGCCGGTGCAAAAGCTTCAGGATCTATTGGATCTGCTTAAAGAAAGCAAAGAAGAAATAGCCAAAAGGGGAGGATCACGCCTACCTTTGGAGATTCTCCGAGAGTCCCCTTCGGAACCCCAAAAGCGGTTAACCCTTTTTTTACCCCTCCCTCCTTCACTGGAATCTGACGTTTGGGGAAATCCTCCCTAGGTCTCTATATCCCGCACAAACCCGCTGCCCCAGTCGCGAGCTTGTCACAGTCTTGCACCCCGAATAGATAGCCGTACGAAAAGGAAGCTAGGCCGCGGACCCACCGGCCTTACCCAAGGCTCCCGCACTCTGGTTTGTTGCGCCCATGACCCTGACGCATCCGTTTGCTAGCTGACGGGGCAATGGATTTTCCTCGGTGCCCCAAGCATTGAAGACGTACATCCCTGCCATGGGAGAGAGGCTACCCTCCAGATAGCGTTTCAAGACAAGGGAACGACACCAAGCTTTCCAAAAAAAGAGCGAGGACCCCGCAGAGGGCACACACATTTGGTTAAAGAGTCTTTACCGGATAGACTTTCCCAGAGGTGCAAGCATTGGGGTTTGGCTCGAAAGCTCACGCAAGGCTTTACCAAAAAAGGGAAAGTAGCTACTCGAAATGGCGGGCCATCCGCCTTGAGAGTTAGGACCTTGCAAACGTGCCCGTTTTGTTCGAGTGATCGTTCTTTCTTTCAAAACCCGTCCGAGGAGGCTTTCCGTCCATTCTGAACGTGTAATCCCTGGGAAACAGTATTGGGAAAGGCCGACCGTTTGCATGATTACAGGTTTTGGTTTGCGTTTGAGAAAAAAGAAGGTAAAAAAAGGGCCAAACGGCTCACATTCGCTTTGCTTTAGCCACAACAAGCCATGGTCCGATTCTTCCTTCTGCTTACGCTTTTGGGAGTGGTAGCCTGCGGAGGGATTTCGTACTTGGTGGTGCGCCAGCGGAATCAATCGCGACAGGAGCTTGTCGGGGCCATCAATCGCGTGAAACAAAAGGATCTGGAACTGTTAAAAAACGAAACGGAGCTTACGACCACAAAGGCCAATCTTGTTCAAACCGCTGCGCAGCTGAACGAGTTGCGAGCAAAGAATACTTCTTTGGAGGGCGATCTCCTGCTAACCAAAGATCAGGCAGCCCAGTTAGAAAAGAAGCTCCGAGAGGCTGAAGAAAAACTCGCGCGAGCGCATGATGAGACCGACCCGACGACCCAAGACAAGGTGCAAGAACTTGAAAAGGAAAAAGAAAACCTCCAGCAGAGCTTGGAGGCCGCCCGCAACGAAATCGCTCGCTTGCGTGGGATGGTTGAGGGCTCTGGGAGAACGGCCCTCCCGCACCCGGTCAAAGGAAAAGTGCTTTCAGTCAACCGGACGTGGAATTTTGTCATTTTGGATATCGGGGAAAAGCAGGGTCTTGTGGAAAATGCCGAACTTTTTGTTTATCATAACAAGCAATACGTGGGACGGATCAAAGTTGTATCTACCGAGGCTCGCAGCGCGGTAGCCGATATTTTGACCGACACAGTGAAAGGAAAGATTGAGCCAGGGGACGAAGTCAGTGGGGGAACACGCGAATGAGCCGATCCATCGTGCATGGCCGGATGGAAGAGATGACACGCCGGGTAGTGAAGGCAGGGTGGCTGGGGGTCTTGTGCTTGCTTTTTGCAGGTTGTGCTTCGCAATCCCGCACCGCGTCTTCCAGTTCCAACCCATCTCCCGCCTCTACCTCCTCCGGAAATGTTTCTACCCTACCCTGGAACCGGCCGGAACCCTGGGAAGCAGCGGGTCCGATAGGATCTTATTTAGGGGGATATGGAGGCCCGGGACGGTAGCGCTCCCGTGCGGGGACAACCCGTAGCCTGGGATGAGGCAATCCGGGAGGTGCCATTCCACGCAACCGGATCCAAGAGGCATCCTTTCCATGCCTTAAGTCGAGCGATACCGAGGTAACGGTTCCACCGGCCGGCCCTCCAACGGAGGACGTCGTTCGTAGATCCCACGAAGATCGGCGACCGTTTCCTCATAGGCAGCCTTAAGCATGGCAAGCTTCGCATCCAGGTTGTCCAGATAATGAAGGACCCAGGCTTCCGGTGTTTTGGGCGTGACAGGAGACCCAAATTCCCTCTGACCATGATGCGAAGCGATCAAATGGAGTAAATGTTGCCGCACGTCTTCTGCAGGCGGCTCTCCAGGTAGAGAAAACTCAGGACTGTGAGAAAGATCCCGCCAGAGGCGATTCACAAGCTCAATCCCAATGGGGATGTGACCCAGGAGCTCCCCAACTCGGGTGGAATGAGAGGCGAGAGTTCGAGCACCACAACTGTGTTCCCACAATTTCCCGCTATCGTGAAAAAGAATTCCCACCCGGACAAGATCCCAGTTCACATTGGGGTATACAGGCTCCAGGGCCGACGCAGCTTCCAGCATCTGCGCGACATGTTCCAATAGGCCTCCTCGGTAAGCATGATGGTATTCCCTTGCTGCCGGCGCCCTTCGAAATTGAGCACCGTGTTCCTCTAAAAAGCTAAGACCAAGCTTTCGTAACCGCGGGTCAGTCACCTTCCCAATGAACTCAACTACCTTCTGGTATGCTTTTTCCTGGAAAACGTGTCGATCAGGGGGGCCTGCAAGTAACTCCTCAACCTCATCGGGCGTCAGAGGCCGCACTTTTAGCTCTTCCCCGCTTAATCCCCAAGGGGTACGGCGCAGTACTCCCTGCAAAAAAATAAACCCTCCCTCCTCTAGCTCCCGGCACTCAGGATAGGCGGGATGATCATGCCACACACGTACCCTCTGGCTTGCCGTGCCGTCGGTAAATTCCAATTCGATGTAGGGATTACCGTTACGCGCGCGTAAGGTGCGTAATTGAACCACTTGACAAGGCAAGGATACCTGGATGAGCTCCCCTCCCTGAGCCAGCCGGGTAGTAAGCTCGTGCACGGTCATGTCCGGGGAAGGATAACTCCCCGATTCAGGTTTCCGCTAGCCTCAAAATCCGCCCGCTTCCGGATCGAGGGGATGGCGGGAGGCCATCATGCCGCAAGAGACTGATCCAGTCCTTCCTGAACCCCAAGACCCACATTGGGTTAAGGTCCGGGCTTTGCCCCGTTCGCAAAAAAGAGCGCAGGAGAGAAAACGGGCTGTCCCGGGACTTGTCCGCGGTTCCAAAAAGAATCTTTTTCTCCAGCTACCCTGCCAGTGCTGGTCCCTTGGAGGAAAGCCAAGAACGGAATCTTTTCCCTGGGAAGGGAAGAAGCTCTCTGCATCCACCCGAGAAAACAGGAAAAAAGGCCGGACAAGATCCAATGAGAAAGAAATGATCTTCAAAAGATTGACCTTCCCTTTATTCATCTTACCTCTGGCTATCGCAAAAAGCTTGGGAAACCCTTTTTTTCCTGGAACGTCTCTGTTTTTGGGACCTTGGCTCCGACCCATCTGGGAACCCTCAAGCAAGGGAAATCGGGGGGAGCGGGCGATGGAGTCCGACCCGGATTCCTTTACCCGAGTTGGGGGAGCGCCATCTGCTGTATTGATGAAAATACCAGCCAGGCGTAGATTAAGTGATTACTTAGGGGAGCTTTTTTCTCGAGGAGGTAGAAGAAAAGCGGCGTCGCCGAAACCCTAGGCCACCCGGTCCTCTCCATGACTCTTCCAGAACTTTCCATTCGCCGGCCGGTCTTTGCCTGGATGCTCATGGCGGCACTCATCCTCTTTGGGACGATTTCGCTATCGCGCATGGGGATTAGCCAGCTCCCAGAGATCGATTTTCCTGTGCTTACGATTAACCTGATGTGGCCCGGTGCAACCCCAGAAACGATGGAAACGGAAATCGTGGATCCGGTCGAGCAGGCAATCATTTCCGCAGACGGGCTCCGCCAGATTACCTCTTACATTCAACAAGGCCAAGCGTCGGTCATCCTTGAGTTTGACGTTTCACGAAACATTGACGCCGCGCTCACGGAAGTTCAGTCCAAGCTAAGTGCCGTAAAATTGCCAGCCGACGCCAACCTACCTATTCTGGTCAAGGATAATCCAGAGGATCAGCCCATTCTCCTTCTGGGTCTTGCTTCCTCGCGGCGTTCCCTTCGCGACCTAGTTGTCTACGTTGACCTCTACCTCCACGACACCTTTCAGATTGTCCCCGGCGTTGCGGAGATCACTCTTTTTGGTTTTACCGAGCGGAATTTACGAGTCTGGGTACAAAACGAAAAGCTAAAACCCTTACAGCTAACGATCCTTGATGTCCAAACTGCGCTGCAACAAGAACAAGTCGAGGTCGCAGCCGGGTACGTGGAAAATCAAAAGAAAGAGCTTAACGTCCGGGCGATGGCAGAGGGTCTTACACCCGAACAAGTCGGAGCGATTCAAATCAAACGGCGCGGTACAGAACCGATCTATCAATCCCGCATTCGCATTCGCGATGTGGCCCGGGTTGAAGATGGCCTTAATGACGTCCGGCGCCTTGCAGTTCTCCAGGGAGGAGTAGGTCTTGCCTTGGGAATCAAGAAACAGCCTGGGGCCAACACGGTGGCCGTCGCGCGAGCTGTGAAAAAAAAGCTAGAGGAAATCCGGCCCACTTTGCCTTCCGATATTGAGCTTAAAGTCGTCTATGATACCACCAGATATATCGAAGACTCGGTTAACGAGACTCTTTTTACCTTATTTTTATCTGCGATCGTTACTGGGCTAGCTTGCTTTCTTTTTTTGGGAAGCTGGAGCTCTACCCTTAACGTTCTTTTTGCGATCCCCACCTCTGTTATGGGCAGTTTTATCGTCATGTATTTTATGGGATTTACCCGGAACTTTTTTACGCTTTTGGGTCTGTCCCTGGCCATCGGGATCGTCGTAGATGATGCCATTATGGTGCTTGAGAATATCGTGCGGCATCGTGAGCAAGGACTTGGCAGGGTCGCCGCCGCCCGCCTGGGGGCCAACGAAATCACCTTTGCTGCGATTGCGGCCTCCGTGGCCATCATGGCCATTTTTTTGCCCGTTGCTTTTATGCAGGGCATTATCGGGCAATACTTCTTCCAATTTGGGGTTACCATTTCGGCCGCGGTAGCGTTTTCCCTCCTGGAGGCCGTTACCCTTACCCCCATGCGATGTTCCCAGTTGTTGGAGCCACCGAACCGGGCAAGAGGGTTACCGAAAATGACAGCGGCAGTATTTGGCTACCTTGCCCGGATCTATCGAAAAACCTTGGAAAGTTGCCTGCGGCACCCAGGATGGGTTCTCGCGGGTTCGGCTCTGGCCTTTGCTGTGTCGCTGGCATTTCTCCGCACCCTTCCGCGGGAGTTTCTTCCCCCGCAGGACACCGGATACTTTCTCTTGCGAGTCCAAGCTCCGATCGGAAGCTCGCTTGAGTTTACCACCCGTAAGCTCATCCAATGCGAGGAGCTTTTACGCAAGCATCCAGAAGTGGCTAGCTTCTTCGGTCAGGTCGGTGGTCCTACGTTCCGGACGGGTGCTCCAGCGGGGAATCTGGTGGATAGCGAGGTCAACGTGGGCACGATTTACGTAAGTCTTGTCCCCAGGGAAAGACGGCGCAAAAGCCAAGCCCAGCTCATGCGAGAGCTCCGAGAGGAGCTTCAAAAAATCCCTTCCCTTCGCATCACAGTCCAAGATCTTTCGAGCCGAGCCTTTACTACGGGCCGGGGCTTCCCTGTGGAACTGAGTATCCGGGGCTCCAATTATGAGCAGTTACAAAAGATCGCACATCGAGTTATGGAGAAGCTTGCGGCAACCCACCTTTTTGAAGATCTCGATACCGACTTCCGGACCGGCATGCCGGAAGTCCGCGTTTTCCCCGACCGTGTCGCGGCGGCCGCCTACGGGGTTCCGATTACCACCATTGCCAATACGGTAGCCGCAGCCATCGGTGGGGTAACCCAAAGCCAGTTTACCAACGGTGAAAGGCGGTACGACATTCGGATTCGTCTCGACGCAGGGGAGCGTGTACGACCGGAGGATATCCTTAAGCTTGATGTGCGAACGATAACCAACGAGGTCATTCCGATTCGTTCCGTTGTGAAATTGGAAACGGTTCCTACCCACCAGACACTAGTTCGAAGACAGCGACAGCGAGCGATTACTCTCTTTGCCAATGTGGCTCCCAACGTTTCACAAGCGGAAGCCCTTCAGGTTGCCGAACGGGTAGCACGAAAGGAACTCCCTTCCGGTTTCCAGCTCTATTTAACCGGCGGAGCCCAATCGTTTCGGGAAGCTTTTTCCAGTTTGAGCTTTGCCATGTGGTTAGGAGTCGTCATTTCCTATATGGTTTTGGCTTCGCAATTTAATAGCCTGATCTACCCTTTGGTCATTCTCCTAGCTCTTCCCTTTAGCCTTACGGGAGCCCTTCTGGCCCTCTACCTCACACGACAGTCCTTAAATCTCTATAGCATGATCGGCATGGTCCTTCTTATGGGGATTGCCAAAAAGAATTCGATCCTTTTGGTGGATTTCGCGAACCGGCGGCGGGAGGAAGGCGGGCTTTCACCGAAAGAAGCCCTTCTGGAAGCAGGTCCGATCCGGTTGCGGCCGATTCTTATGACGTCTTTTGCTACCCTGGCTGCAGCCATTCCCCCGGCTCTGGCCTTGGGGCCAGGGACCGAGAGCCGCGTTCCGATGGCCGTAACCATTCTAGGAGGCGTGCTGGTTTCCACCCTTTTTACGCTTCTAGTAGTTCCGTGTGCTTACCTGGTTGTCTCCCGGGAGGGTCCGCGCCGTCCGGCGTATCGCGCGCAAAAAGAGCCTCTTACGGGGAAGCCTGAAGAACTGGGCATTCCGGCGACTCCCTTGCCTCGCTCTCCTTCCCAAGAATAGACCCATGAGGAATCGGATTTCCGGCTAATCATGCGACTTTCTGAGATCTCCATACGCAGGCCTGTCTTTGCGTGGATGCTCATGACTTCCCTCATGTTCTTTGGAGGGATTGCGTACCTGCGCCTGGGAGTGAGCCAGCTACCAGATGTGACGTTTCCGGTTTTGACCGTAGTGGTAACGTGGCCAGGAGCCGATCCCACCGTCCTTGAGCACGAAGTGGTGGATCCCTTGGAAGAAGTTCTTATTTCCGTCCATGGGATTAAGAATGTGGAATCGACCCTGCGACAGGGGGTCGCACGAATCAAGCTTGAGTTCTACATGGATCGAGATATGGATGCCGCCCTCCAGGAGGCATATGCAAAAATTCAATCGGTCAAGCTTCCCACGGATGCGGACCGGCCTAGAATTTATAAAATCAATCAGGACGAAAACCCAATCCTCTGGCTGTCTCTAGCGTGGGATCGCCCCTATAAAGATCTCATTCGATACGTGGATCTCAACGTCCGCGACAAATTCCTTTTAATCCCCGGAGTCGGGGATATCCAGCTAGGCGGATGGGCCGATCGTAACCTTCGCGTATGGGTCGACCGGGAAAAACTCAACCGGTGGCAGCTGTCCATTTTAGATATTCAAAATACCCTTGCCTCCCAGCACGTTCAGGTACCCTCTGGGTACCTGGAAGGCTCCGAAAACGAATACTCCGTCCGTTTCATGGGCGAGGCAAGAAGCCCTCAGGAACTGGCCCAAATCCCGATCACCGTACGTGGGGATATCTCTACCCTGCCCGTTACCGGCGTGGGAGGTGGCGTCGTCTGGTCGGCTCCCTTGCACATCGGGGACGTTGCCCAGGTGGAGGATGGCCTTATGGATATGCGCCGGCTCTCTCGAAGGGACGGGAAACAGGCCCTTTCACTAGGGATCCAAAAGCTTCGAGGCTACAACGAGATCGAGGTCGCCCACCGGGTCCGCCAGGTTGTCCAGGAATTAAACAAAACGCTCCCTCCGGGAATGGACATCAAAATTAGTTACGACGCGTCCCGGTTCACAGAACTCGCCGTCCGCGAGACCGAATTTACGGTTGTTCTTTCCGGGATTATCACGGCTGTCGTTTGCCTGCTTTTTCTGGCATCCATTAACTCGACCCTCAATGTTATTTTTGCCATACCAACCTCCATTTTAGGGACATTCCTGGTCATTTACTTCATGGGTTTTACGCTCAATTATTTTACGCTTCTGGCCCTTTCCCTTGCGATGGGGATTGTTGTCGATGATGCCATTATGGTTTTGGAAAATATCGTTCGTCACTTCCACATGGGGAAAAATAGCACCCAGGCAGCACTGGACGGAACAGGACAGATCCGTTTTGCCGCGATGGCAACGACCCTTTCCATTGTTGCCGTGTTTGCCCCGGTTCTCTTTGTCGGTGGTGTCATTGGTCGATTTCTTTTCCAGTTTGGAATCACGATTTGTAGTGCCATATTGCTCTCTCTCCTCGAAGCTCTCACGTTTACGCCGATGCGTTGTGCTCAATTTTTACGCCACGCACCCGACGGAGCGTTCGCAAAAAGGGTACATGGCCTTTTCGATCGATTTGCCCAAGCTTACGCTCGCTTGCTTCAACCTTGCTTGAAACACCCGTGGCTAATCATTACCTCTTCCGGAATTCTCTTTCTTTTTTCCCTCACCCTCTTTCCCAAACTTCATACCGAATTAGCCCCAACCCAGGACGTGGGTATGATTCTTCTCCGAGTGCATACACCGGTAGGCTCCTCATTACAATATACAGCTCAGAAAATCAAAGCGCTGGAAGACTTTTTGCGCGCCCAGCCTTACGTTGACAAAGTTTTGACCGCGGTGGGTGGGTATTATGGGGGAGAAACCAACGAAGCTAACATGTTTATTACCCTGGTTCCTAGGGAAAAGCGTACGGTCACACAAACGGAGGCAATGGAAAGGATCCGAACGGAAGTAAAAAAAGACAAGGAGCTACGAGTTTTAGCGATTGACCTTTCTCAAGCTGCGTTATCGACCAAACATGGCGCAAATCTTGAATTAAGCCTGCAGGGTTCCGACTATGAGGTTCTCCGGCACAAAAGTCAAGAAATTATGCGGCGAATGGAGCAAACCGGCCTTTTCGTTGATATGGATACGGATTTCCGGTACGGCGTTTCGGAAGTTCATTTGATCCCCGATCGGGAGAAAGCCAATCTTTCCAACGTTAGCATGCTTTCCATTGCTCAAACCGTCGGCTCTGCTATCGGAGGAATGCGGCAAGGACAGTACACCCACGAGCAAGACATCCGCCGTTACGATGTGCGCTTGCGTTTGGTTCCTAGCCAGTGGAGCCATCCGGAAGATGTCGTCCGGCTCAATGTCTGGTCTGCTTATGCTGGCGAGCCTATTCCTTTGCAGAAATTGGCTCACATCGAGCTGGCTCGGGGTCTGGTTACGGTAACCCGAGAGAATCGCCGCAGGGCCATTACCCTGTACGCCAATGTGAAACCGGGCGTTTCTCAAGGGAAAGCGATGGATCGGGCTCTGCACATCTGTCAGGAGGTTCTCCCAGCTGGGTACCAGGTGCGACCCACCGGGATTTCTCAAACCACACAGGAATCTTTTGCCGCGTTTCCCATGACCTTGGGTCTTGGGTTTGTCGTTGCCTATATGGTTTTGGCAGCACAATTTAATAGCTTCCTTCATCCCGTTACCATTTTTGTGGCTCTCCCCTTTTCTCTCACAGGATCGCTCCTTGCCTTGTATCTCACAGGTCACTCACTTAACCTGTATAGTGGGATCGGGATGATCCTCCTTATGGGGATCGCAAAGAAAAATTCCATCCTCTTGGTTGATTTTTTTAACACCTCCCGCGCGCAGGGATTCTCGTTAGAGCAGGCGATTCTCCAAGGTGCAAGGGTACGCCTGCGACCCATCCTTATGACCTCTTTGGCTACGGTGGCCGGAGCGATCCCGCCCGCGCTCGGGCTAGGTCCAGGGGCCGAAGTTCGGGTTCCGCTTGCGGTTGTTGTGATTGGAGGGGTCTCCGTTGCCACGTTTTTTACGCTTTTCGTGGTCCCCTGCGTTTACCGGGTTCTCGTCCGTTGGGAAAGACGCCCTCCTGGTATAAGTCCGATCGAAGAAACCCCGGAAGCACTCGAGCACGAGGACTTCGCGGCGTCTTCCGAGGGATGGGACTGAGCGCGAGGTTCTACACACTCTTGGCCTCTCGGGCAAAATTCCCCTGTAGCTCTCCTTCGGCAAGTAAACAACCCGCGACTGAAAGTCGCAGGCTTTCGGGTAGAGCGCAGAGATGGCTCGCCTTCGCCACGCTCCCAACATGAGACCTGTTTACGGTCGTCCTTGGCGAAGCCACGGCCTTGCCCATCTGGGCAATCTTCCGACTTGCGTTGACGTCGCTGTGCGGCCGGGGACGAGAGTAAGGACACTCGGAACGATGTCCCGAGCGTTTCCCAGACTTCCACAGCACGAAGAGGTCGGACTGGTGGAGGCTGGATCGATATACTCGACCGCGATGCCGGCCGCGCTTGCCTCGCACTGGACGAAGGACGGCAGATCCCGGCACGGCCTTCCACCGGTCGCGGATCTGCGTGCGGTGGTCCATCCCGACCCTGTCGACCCTTCTCGACGGAGGCCTGGACGATGGCCCTATCGGTTTCGCGGTCATGTGCCAAACGCGGCCCCATCTTTCTGCTGGAAAGCTGCCGGAGCTTGGGTCTCGCGCTCCGGATGCCGTTGGAGGCAAGACGACGACACAGGGCAAGGAAGCGGTCGCGCTTGTCGCGCAACTTCTCCGCCGCTAAACATTTTGCCCGTGCATTTGGTGGCGAAATTCTTTTGCCCGACATCTACGCCCAGCACGGGGGCCGAATGCCAGAGCTTGGCTATCTTTCGTTTCAACGACCAGATTGAGACACCACGTCCTCTCCCCAAAGACCCATTCGGCTTTCCGTTAGCCTCTGGAGGCACAGATGCGCTTTGGGTACTCGCCCACATGCAGGGCGAAGCTGACGCGTCCATCGATCGTGGAGAGTAAGACCACCTCACTCTTTATGTGTACCTGCGCTTGTCGAAGTGCACACTGATACGGGCAAAGCGGATGGCCGGAACGGGTGGCTCCTTCCTGATGCATCCCCATGCCTTCTTTGCCCTGCAGGACGTGCACACCGTCAAGATGGTATTGCAATACACCTGGACGCCCAAAGGCGTTGCCTAGAGCAGCAGGGTGTAGGAGCGGCCGCTGGTGCAGAGCTACCCTGTTCCAGACGCAATGTTCGCGCACCACCGGATTGACCTGGTTGCAGACGTCGGCACGGGCGGAGTAGAGTGGAGTAGGCGATCTTGCTTCTTCCGCCGTAACATCCTGTTGGATCGACGCCGTCCCCATCCTAAATCATCACCTTCGTCGGGTAACATGCTAAGAACCCTCGAGAGAACAGGAGACACTCTTGGGGCTCCCATTGTCGGCCGTGCCGACGGACGACGACGGCGACCACAGCTCGCCGCCCCACAGCCGCTTTTTCCGCGCAACGAAACGGTGGAACCGCCGCCTGACCGTGATGCCCTTGAAGAGCTTAACGGCATCGGCCACAGCGATACCAGGCGGGATGCCCACAAAAAGGTTACTGCAATCGGCTGGATCTCCTGGGAGATCACAGGTTACCCAGCTTCGGCCCAGATCGCATCCAGTATCGCTCCCGTTTTCCCCAGCCATCCACCGGTCAACACGTCGCACCCATCCTTCGGAGACCAAACCAGATGATAGGCCGTTGGATCGACCCCATTCCGGTTGGTGACCCTCTCGACGATCCACCCCATCCTGCGCCCCACGGTCCCCTCGGCGCAGCCGCAATTGCTCCCGCGGTGGAAATCACGGGGTTCTTTGCGGAGGGTCTATGACGGTTTTTGAGGAAAGAAAAACGGAGCAGAGGCGGGCGGCTCAAGGCAAGCTTTCGATTGAGATGGTGGAAACGTTTTCTTACTTGCGCGGCGTGTCGTGGCTTGTGGGAGACGCTTTTTTCGGAATTTTGCTGGCATATCGAGCCACGGGAAGGGAAATAGGAGTGCAAGCCCGGTCTTTTTTCCTTCTGTTCACTCTTTAGTGAAAGCAAGAGGGAGAACGATCGCTGTCCGGTATATCTAAGTAGCGCCCTTCCTTTTCGTACCATGCAACAAATTGCTGCAATCCCTCTTCGAGAGAGGTTAGGGGTCGAAAGCCCGTGAGTCTCTCCAGAGGTTCGATATCGGCCCAGGTCGCCGGCACGTCCCCCGGAGCGGGTGGGAGGTAAACACGCCTGGCGCTCCGCCCGGTAAGCTCTTCCAAAATTTCGAGCAACCGCAAGACACCAACCGGACGACCGTTGCCGACGTTAAGGACTCGGTAGGGTGCGGGCGGGAGATCTGAGGGGATAGAAGACACACCACAAAAGGTTTCGCTGGGGGCTTGGGG
>NZ_CAJNOB010000005.1 GCF_905250085.1 Candidatus Methylacidithermus pantelleriae | reverse complement strand
GCTGCCGGTCCCGGGGAAGTCGCCGAAGGATCTCCTGGAGCTGGGTCGCAGGGGAACGGGTCACGTACTCAAGCTCCATCCCACTGAACATCTCCAGGTTCCAGCGGCTCTTCATCCCGCCATCGAAGACAAAGACCGCCTCCCGGATCCCCAGTCGGCGTCGGAGAGTCACCAAAAGCCCCGTGAGCGTCGTGCTGTCCGCCCGGTTCCCCCGTAGGACCTCCACATGGATCGGGATCCCCCGAGAGTCGGTCGCCACCGCCAGAAGCACCTGAGGTCGGTCCTGCCGGTGATCCCGGCTGTAGCCGTACTGCGCCAATCCCTCAGGGCCGTCCCCCTCAAAGTAGACGCTCGAAAGCTCGTAGAGCACCCAGCTTGTGCCTTCGGGCTGGGCTTCCCGGTAAAGCTTCTTCCTCGATTCCGCTCCAAACGCCGTTAAGCCCATCCATCGCCCGGGAGAGATCGTCCTCTTCCAGGTCCTTTTCCTCCAACCCGCACACCTTGGCCAGGAGCGTTCCGCGGGCTTGCTCCCGAAGCCCAAGCTTGGAGGAGGGGAAAAGAATCCGGCCGAAGATCATCGCCTTCAAAAGCCGCCGTTTCCGCTCCGAACCCACTCCGGCAAGAACCGAATCAAGTCCCAATCGCTGCCAGGCCGCCTCCAGAACCGCGATTCCTCCGTAATCCAGAGCTTCCTGCCCTTCCAATCCGTCCACAGGCACAAGCTTCTTCCCCTGCACCAGCAGCTCGGACCGCCTGCTTGACCTCCACCGGCATTCGGGTCAGATTGCACAGGATCCTCGTCTTGACCTGCTTGCCCACCCGATACGACTCCCGGACAAGAAGGGATCGGTAGACTTTGCCCCTCTGACAAGTCCGTACCTCCTGCACGTACTTGCCTACAATATGGCAAGAACATAATGCTCATGGACATAAAAGTTATTCACATTGTAGTTGCATGGAACGTCCTACAGCATTTTGCATAAGTCCTTCATACGCCGAAAGAATCCTCAAAATGATGCGGAAGATCGGCTAACTAGAACGCCTGACGCAGTGGCCATCAATCCTCGCGACATCGTTCTGCTCTGCCGCCTCTTCCTCCTCCTGGGGACAAAAGAAACATGGAATAGTAACCCGTTCTTCCCGTCCTGACCTTAGATTAGGTCAATCCAAGGACTAGAGATCTTGCCCCATAGGCATCGGCCCGGGCCTACCTGGGGCTAGGAGACCACGGCCTCCCACCAGCTGCCATAGATCGACGAGACGAGCCAGGCAACTCCTCTCCAAAAACGGCAGACCCCTTACAGCGCAGCTGCAGTTCCTGCCTCCAATACTTCCCCGCCTTCCGTCTTCGAGGGCTGGCCCACCTCCACAAGTCGCAAGTTTCGATACTTCCGAAACCCCGTACCCGCAGGAATCAAGTTTCCGAGGATAATATTTTCCTTAAAGCCCTTAAGGTAATCGACCCGGCCCAAGGTTGCAGCCTCCGTGAGCACCCGCGTCGTATCCTGAAAACTTGCGGCGGCAATAAAGCTATCCGTTTCCAGCGATGCCTTGGTGATTCCCAAGAGGACCGGCACCGCTTCCGCTGGCTTGCCCCCCTTGGCCTCTACTTCCCGGTTCTCCCGCTCAAACTCGAGTCGATCCACCAGCTCACCCCACAGAAACGACGTATCCCCAGCATCCAGAATCTTCACCTTCCGCAGCATTTGCCGGATAATAATTTCGATGTGCTTGTCGTTAATCTCGACCCCTTGGAGCCGGTAGACCTCCTGCACCTCATTGAGAAGATACTCTTGCAACTCGTAGGGCCCACAAACGTCCAAAATCTCTTGCGGGGCCACCGGTCCTTCCGTTAGCTGTTGACCCTTTTTTACTCGATCCCCCTTAAAGACGATGAGGTGTTTCGACAGAGGGATCAGGTGTTCCTCCTCCTGACCTGTCTCCGGATCTCGAATCAAGAGACGCCGGCGGCCCCTGACAATCCCTCCATCCTCCACAATCCCATCAATACGCGCAATTTCCGCGGCGTCCTTCGGTCTCCTGGCTTCAAAAAGCTCCGCTACCCGTGGGAGCCCACCCGTAATATCTTTCGTCTTTACCACTTTCCTGGGTGTTTTCGCCAATCGTTTCCCAGCTTCGACCTTCTCCCCCTCTTTGACTTCAATATGCGCGCCCGCGGGGATACTATACGACGCTAAAACCTCACCCGTTTTCTCATCTAAAATGACAATCTGGGGATGTAGGTCATGCTTGTGTTCAATGATGACAGTCTCCACCTGTTTTGTAACTTCGTTGAGCTCCCGCTTCATCGTCTCCCCTTCCTTGATGTCGCGGAACTCCACAATCCCACTTTTCTCCGTCAGAATGGGGATGTTATAGGGATCCCATTGCACAAAAACCTGCCCTTTTTTCACAGGAGCGCCGTCCGCAACCGAGATGAAGGCCCCGACGACCACCGCGTGTCGCTCAAGCTCTCGCCCACTTGCATCCACGATGGCAACAAACCCGTTTTTATTCAAAACAATGAAATGCCCTTCCACCGACTGCACGACACGCAGGTCAATGTACTGCACCAACCCGTCGTTTTTGGCTCGGATCTGCGGCTGCTTGAACACCTGGGAAGCCGTCCCGCCAATATGGAACGTCCGCATCGTCAACTGGGTTCCGGGCTCTCCAATGGATTGGGCGGCAATGACTCCCACCGATTCACCCACCTTGGCCATCTGCCCAGTCGCCAGATTGAGCCCGTAGCACCGTGCACACACCCCACCCTTGGTCTCACAAGTCAGCACCGAGCGGATGCGCACTTGTTCGATCCCGAGCCGTTCAATCGCAAGCGCCTTCTTTTCATCGATGAGTTCGTTCACGCTCACAATTACCTTCCGGCTCACCGGATCCACAATTTCCTCGCAAGACACCCGACCCACAATCCGATCCGAGAGCTTAATAATCTCTTCATCCCCCTCATATACCGCCTTCACCCAAATGCCCGCGATTGTGCCACAATCTTCCTCGAGCACGATCACGTCCTGAGCCACATCGTGCAGCTTCCGCGTCATGTAACCCGCATCTGCGGTCTTAAGCGCCGTATCCGCTAACCCCTTTCTCGCTCCATGGGTGCTAATGAAATACTCAAGAACGGACAATCCTTCACGGAAATTGGAAATGATCGGCCGCTCGATAATATCCCCGGATGGTTTGGCCATAAGCCCACGGATTCCCGCAAGCTGCCGCACCTGTTGCCGGTTACCCCGGGCCCCGGAATCCACCATGAGAAAGAGTGGGTTGTACTCCGTCCGGTCCAAGTTTGCCTCCAGGGTCCGGAACATCACGCTTGAAATTTCCTCCGTCGCCTGTGTCCAGATATCAATAATCTTGTTATACCTTTCGCCATCGGTGATCGCCCCCGCCCGATACTGCTTCTCGACTACGGCCACCCGTTCATATGCCCGCTTGATCACTTTTTCCTTCTCCGCCGGTATGATCATATCATCAATCCCGATGGAAATTCCTGCCTTGCTAGCCTCCCGGAATCCCAGCTGCTTCAGCGCGTCCAGGCAGGCGACAGTCTTTTCATGCCCGGCGATTTGGTAGCACCGAACAATGAGTTCTCCGAGTTGTTTCTTTCCTGCAGTCCGGTTGTAGAACCCCAGTTCCGGTGGCCAGATTTGGTTAAACAACACCCGACCAGCCGTCGTTTGAATAAGCTTTTTGTCCTTTTCTCCGAATATCGTATCTTTCCCGTAATCGGGATTTTTCAGAAGCACCCATTCATGGGTTTTAATAATTCCATCAGCATGAGCAAAAAGAACCTCGTCGGGACTCTCAAAGAGAAGCAACCGACTCTCCTTCTTCTGAGCGAGAACCGATTTCCTTGGAGGCAACGTAAGATAGTAACATCCAAGGGTAATATCTTGCGTAGGGGTTGTAATCGGCTTCCCGCTCGACGGCGAAAAAAGATTGTTGGGAGCTAGCATCAAAAGATGGGCTTCCAAAAGGGATTCAATCGATATGGGAACGTGAACCGCCATCTGGTCGCCATCAAAGTCGGCGTTGTATGCGGTGCACACCAGGGGATGAATGCGAATGGCATCGCCTTCAATCAGCACGGGCTCAAAAGCCTGAATCGAAAGCCGGTGAAGTGTGGGAGCGCGGTTGAGCAGTACCGGGTGCCCTTTGGTGACTTCCTCCAGAATATCCCACACGATCGACTCCTGGCGCTCGATCATCTTTTTGGCGCTGCGGACCGTATGAACATGGCCCAGCTCGCGAAGCCGACGGATGATAAATGGTTCAAAAAGCACCAGAGCCATCTTCTTGGGTAACCCGCACTGGTGAAGCTTCAGTTCCGGACCAATCACAATCACAGACCGCCCGCTATAATCGACCCTCTTGCCCAGAAGATTGAGCCGGAACCGCCCGGTTTTCCCCTTGAGCATATCCGAAAGCGACTTAAGCGGCCGGTTCCCCGCTCCCGTCACAGGACGGCCGTGACGCCCGTTGTCCAAAAGAGCATCTACTGCCTCCTGCAGCATTCGCTTTTCGTTTCGGATGATGACTTCCGGGGTCTTAAGCTGCAATAGCGTCCGCAAGCGATTATTGCGATTGATCACCCGCCGATACAGATCATTTAAGTCCGAAGTAGCAAATCTCCCACCCTCCAGGGGAACGAGCGGGCGCAGATCAGGCGGAATGACCGGAAGCACTTCCAGGATCATCCATTCCGGGCGAGTCCCGGATTGGATAAATCCTTGAACCAATTTGAGGCGCTTGGCGATTTTCTTGCGCAATTGCTTGCTTTTGGTATTGGCCAAAGCTTCCGAAAGTTGCGTCGCAAGCTCGTGAAGGTCGACCTTTTTGAGAACGTCCCGAATCGCCTCTGCCCCCATCTTGGCAACAAACGCGCTCGGGCCATATTCTTCGATTGCTTCCCGATATTCTTGTTCTGACAGAAGCTGCTTGGGCTTAAGCGGCGTGGAGCCAGGGTCGACCACCAAATAATCCTCGTAGTACACCACTCGCTCCAAATCACGAGCGGTCATGTCCATCATAAGACCCAGCCGGCTGGGCATGCATTTGAGAAACCAAATGTGCGCTACCGGAACGGCAAGCTTAATATGGCCCATCCTTTCCCGCCGTACCCGGGACAGGGTCACCTCCACTCCACAACGATCACAAACGACACCCTTGTACTTGATCCGCTTGTATTTTCCGCACGCACACTCCCAATCCTTGGTCGGGCCAAAGATTCTCTCGCAAAAGAGTCCACCCTTCTCCGGTTTAAAGGTACGGTAGTTGATGGTCTCCGGATTTTTGACCTCTCCCCGGCTCCAACTCTCAATCATCTCAGGAGACGCAATGGCAATCCGGACCTGGTCAAACCCTACCGAACGCTCCAAACCCAGAATTTCTCTTGCAATGGTCGTTTCCTTGCTCATGGCTCTCTTGCTCTCCCCCTACAATCCTTGCTTCATCCCACCGCTAGCACCTTCTTTTCCCAATCGAGCTTGGGCCCGACTTCCTTAGCTTGCCTCTCCGTCACCCTCCGAAGACGGAGTCGTCTCCACCGGCCAGGTTTTCCTTCCATTGACCCGGGACTCCGCCTCGGCCAGGGATCGGGTGCTTCCACCAGCACCGTCCAGCACCCCCGACCTCGGCCCTACCTTAACGTCCAGGCACAATCCCTGAAGCTCCTTGACCAGCACGTTAAACGATTCAGGAGTGCCCGGATCAAGGTAGTTTTCCCCTTTGACAATGGCCTCATAAATCCGTGTTCTTCCGGAAACATCGTCGGATTTCACCGTCAATAACTCCTGCAACGTATAACCCGCGCCATACGCTTCCATCGCCCACACTTCCATCTCTCCAAAGCGTTGTCCCCCATATTGAGCCTTTCCACCCAAGGGCTGTTGGGTGACTAAAGAGTAAGGGCCAACTGCCCGAGCGTGAATCTTATCCGCCACCATATGATGGAGCTTCATCATGTAGATAATCCCCACCACGACTCGCTGATCAAACGGCTCACCTGTCCGCCCATCGTACAAAACTGTTTTTCCATCCTCATCCAGCCCGGCTTCTTTCAAAAAAGCACGAATCTGATCCTCTTTCACTCCATCAAATACCGGACTGGCAACCTTAAAACCAAGTTTTTCCGCCGCAATCCCCAGGTGCGTCTCCAGCACCTGCCCCACGTTCATGCGAGACGGTACCCCAAGGGGGTTCAGCACAATGTCAACGGGCGTGCCATCCGGCAGAAAGGGCATGTCCTCCTCGGCAACAATCTTCGCAACGACACCCTTATTCCCATGCCGGCCCGCCATCTTGTCTCCCACCGAAAGCTTACGCTTGCTTGCAATGTACACCTTGACCTGCTTAATAATCCCCGGCTCAATCTCATCCCCGCTTTCGACTTGATCCAGTTCTAGCTCTTTCTCGTTTCGGAGTTGCTCGAATTTGGACTCAAAGGCATTAATAATTTCCATAATCTTGTTTCGTACCGGACTTGGGTCGATCTCGATATGATCATACACCTCAGCTAGTTTGCGCAAAAGCGTCTTGGTGATCTTCCGATTGGCTGGGATGATAATCTCACCTGTCTCAGCATTCACAACATCCAAAGGAATCTTTTCATTAAGAAGGATATTCGAAAGAGCTTGAGTGAGCTGCTCGCGAAGATCCGTTTCCTTTTGTGCGTAACGCTCTTCAATCTCCTTAATTTTCTGTTTTGCTTCCGAGGGAGTTAATTTCACCTTTTGAACCCGTGCATTCCCAGACGAAACCTTGACGTCCATTACTATTCCATACGTGCCACTAGGCACGCGCAGGGAAGAGTCTTTGACATCCGCCGCCTTGTCACCAAAAATGGCCCGAAGAAGCCGCTCCTCCGGAGCGAGCTCCGTCTCCGTTTTGGGAGTAATTTTCCCCACCAAAATGTCGCCCGGCTTGACCTCGGCTCCGACGCGGACAACGCCATCGGGACCTAGATTCTTGAGCGCTTCGTCCCCCACATTGGGAATGTCCCGAGTAATCTCCTCCGGACCAAGCTTGGTGTCTCGGGCCGTAATCTCAAACTCATCAATATGAATGCTTGTAAAGACGTCCTCCTTGATCAATCGCTCCGAAACAAGAATCGCGTCCTCAAAGTTATACCCATTCCATGGCATAAATGCCACCAAAAGGTTCCTCCCTAACGCCAATTCCCCCCTTGCCGTGCACGGTCCATCCGCAATGACCTGGCCCTTCGATACCAAATCCCCTTTGCGCACAATTGGTTTTTGATTGATGCACGTCCCAGAATTGGAGCGCATAAACTTCTTGAGCTCATAGATGCACATTCCATCTCGGGGGTTATGCTTCCACTTGCGCCTACTTTCAGGAAGCTTCCCGTCCTTCGTAAGGATAATCTTTCCACCGTCAACGTACGCAACCTTGCCATCCATCTCGCTAAGCACGACTGCTTGCGTATCACGAGCGACCTTCGCCTCCATCCCAGTCCCTACCGTAGGAGCCTCAGTCGTGATCAAAGGCACTGCCTGCCTCTGCATGTTTGACCCCATAAGAGCACGGTTTGCATCGTCATGCTCCAAAAATGGGATAAGACTTGCGGCGACCGAAACGAGTTGTTTTGGCGAGACATCCATAAAATGGACCAAACTAGGATCCACCTCTCGGAACTCACCCTTCACACGTGCCGAAACCTTTTTCTCGAGGAACCGGCCTTCTTCATCCAAAAGAGAATTGGCCATAGCGACGACGTATTTTTCCTCCTCATCCGCGGTCAGATACACAATCTCGTCGGTCACCCGGCCGTCCACCACTTTCCGATACGGTGTCTCCAAAAAGCCGTACTCGTTCACCCGGGCATAACAGGACATGGAAGCAATGAGCCCAATGTTCGGCCCTTCCGGTGTTTCAATTGGGCAAATCCTTCCATAGTGAGACGGATGGACGTCTCGCACCTCAAAACCTGCCCTTTCCCTCGAAAGCCCTCCGGGCCCCAAAGCCGATAGCCTGCGCTTATGGGTCAACTCGGAAAGCGGATTGGTATGATCCATAAGCTGGGATAATTGACTCCGAGCAAAGAAGTCCCGAATCGTAGCTGACAGAGCCTTAGGATTAATCAACTTTTGGGGCGTCATCGCCTCGGTGTTGACATCAAAAAGCGTCATTCGCTCCTTCACCAACCGCTCGGTCCGCGCAAGCCCAACCCGACACTGGTTGGCCACCAGTTCTCCCACCGTCCGCACGCGCCGACTGCCTAAGTGGTCAATATCATCGGTGCTCCCCTCCCCCTTTCGAAGACCCAAAAGATACCGGGTCGCCGCGACGATATCCTCCGCCGTAAGCGTTCGAACCTCAGGATCGACGGAGATGCCCAGTTTCTGATTCAACTTGTACCGGCCCACCCGGCTAAGGTCATACCGTTTGGGATCAAAAAAGAGACGGCGGATCAAAATCTTGGCGTTCGAAACGGTAGGAGGATCTCCCGGCCGGAGTCTCCGGTAAATTTCCTTCAGTGCCTCCTCTGGATCCTTCGCCGGATCTTTCTTGAGACACTTTACGATACATTCATCCTCCGAAATGTTGACAACCTTAACACGGCGTAACCCCCGCTCTGCCATCTGCCGCAAAAGATTCCTTGTCAGCGGCTGAAATGCACGAGCAAGAAAGCTTTCCGGGACAGCTGGGTCGGGAATATCGTGTACAAGAACCCGGTTCGCGAGCTTCTCCTCGCTCACCTCACGCGAGACATCCCACTCTTCGAGCCGATAGAAAAGCTTAAGAATATCCTCATCCGTACCGGATCCAAGCAACCGGCTCCCCTCCTTGGAACCCGTGGCAGGAATGGCCGCCAACGCTCGCAGCAAGGTAGTAATCAAAAATTTCCTCCGCTTCTTCCGGCGATCCAAATGAACATAGATAAGATCCAAAGCGTCCAAGCCAACCTCCAACCAGGTCCCCCGGTCCGGGATAACTCGATAAGCAAAAACCATGCGACCATTCGTCAAAACCGAAGATTCAAAACAAATTCCCGGAGAGCGATGTAACTGACTAACAATCACACGCTCGGCCCCGTTAATAACAAAACTTCCCTGGGGCGTCATCATCGGGAGTTCCCCCATATAGACCTTCTCTTCTTTCACCCCAGCTTCGTGAACCAGTCGAAACGTCACATACAGGGGAGCGGCGTACGTTTGTCCCTCTCGAATGCAGTCGAGATAACTGAACTTGGGATTTTCAATAGTATAGGAGACATATTCTAGTCTTGCCTTCCCATCATAACTTTCAATAGGAAAAACTTCCTGAAAAACCCCGTGTAGACCCTCATTTTTTCTTAGATGGGAAGGTACATCCAACTGCAAAAAATCCTCATAGGAACGAATCTGATGCTCAATGAGGTTAGGCACCGGAATCGCTTCCCGAATCCTGCCAAAATCCCTCCGAGGAATATCTTTTACCGTCGTCGTCATAGGATGCCTCCTTCGAGGGCCTGCAGCATATCACCTCCCCTTCCCCGGGGCCGACCGAGGCAAGGGGAACACGAAAAAGCTTCGCTAGATCCAGTCAATCGGGCCACTGGTTACTGGATCTCCACCTTGGCTCCGACCGCTTCAATCTTTTTCCGGATGGCTTCCGCTTCCTCTTTCGTTACCCCCTGTTTGATCGGCTTCGGAGCGCTTTCTACGAGAGCCTTGGCCTCTGCAAGGCCTAGCCCGCTTACTGCGGCACGAACCTCTTTAATGACCGCAATTTTATTGGGCCCAACCTCCTTGAGAATGACGTCAAACGTCGTCTTGGCCTCTTCCTTGGGAGCGGGAGCTGCCTCGCCGGCCACCGGTACACCGGCTACACCGGCCACCGCCACGGGAGCGGCGGCAGTCACCCCCCAACGGGCCTCGAGTTTCTTCGTCAGCTCCGAAACCTCAAGAACGGTCAACTGACTCAGCTGTTCCACTATTGCGTCTAGATCCGCCATCGTTTCCGACCTCCTTTCACCGTCGTTTTTCCCGTTTCGACTTCATGCAGCCTTCTCTCACTGGAAAGAAAATCCTATCTCGGTCTCTCCCCCATCCCTTGTGCACGCAACACCAGCTTCCTCCTTGCCATCTTAACTCCCTTTTTCCCCTGTCGGTTCCTCCGCGTTTCGGTGCCCAGCCTCCTTTTTCGCTTTCTCTCCTAACAGCCTTGCTAGGCCGCTCGCCGGCGCGATTAGGAGAGAAAGCATGCGACTGGCCGGTGCCGAAAGAACCCCAAGGAATCGTGCCAAAAGAACCTCCCTGGGCGGCAGCGCCGCCAACGCTTCCCACTGCGATCCGTCCAAGGAAGCTCGCTCCAGAAACCCGCCCTTAATCCGCGGCTTTTGAAATTCCGTCGCAAAACTTGCCAAAACCTTCGCAGCCGAGATCGCATCGTCATTCCCAGCAACCACCATGGTTGGGCCTGTAAGAAAGCCATTCGCGGACCCCCATCCCTCAGCCTCCAGCGCCAGCTGCAACAGGGTATTTTTGACCACACACGAACGACTGCCAGCCTGCTTGAGCCGCCGCCGTAACTCAGAGAGAGCCCCCACATCCAGGCCAGTAAAGTCACAGAAGATTAGATAGGAGGACCCCCGGATCCGTTGCCGGATTTCCTCGACCAGGAAACGCTTTTCCTCTCTCATGCTCTTCCCGCTACCCAACCTCCCGTGGATCTAGCAAAAAAGCTGCCATTGGTTTTGACTCCTGCCTTTTGGGCTTTCCTACTAACCCGCTTTGAGGACAAAAGAATCACTTCCTCAATGTTTGACCAAACTTGCCGCATCAATCCGTACCGATGGCGAAAACGTGAGGGATAACGCGGCGCTCTCAATGTATCGCCCTTTCGCACTGGCCGGGCGGGCACGCACTACTGCCTCAACCGCCGCCCGAACATTTTCTTGCAAGGCGGATTCCGCGAAGGAGATTTTCCCAACCAAAAGATGAATGTTACCGTTTTTATCGAGCTTAAACTCTACCCGACCCGCACGGCACTCGGCGATCGCCCTTTCCACATTGTCCGTTACAGTTCCCGTTTTCGGATTCGGCATAAGTCCTCGAGGACCCAAAATCTTTCCCAGCTTGCGGACCTCCGTCATCGCTTCCGGTGTAGCGATCGCCACATCAAAATCCAGAAACCCCTCGGTGATCTTCCGGACCAAGTCCTCCAGGCCCACATAATCGGCACCCGCCTTCCGGGCTCGTTCAGCTGCCTCCCCTTTGGCAAAGACCAAGATTCGAACTTTCTTCCCTGTCCCATGGGGAAGGGTCACGGCCCCTCGAACCATCTGGTCGCTTTGCTTGGGATCGACCCCTAACTTCATGGCCAGTTCCACGGACTGATCAAAACGCGCCGGGGGCATCGCTTTCAAAATCCGGATCGCCTCGGCCAGATCATAAACCTTACCCGGCTCAACCAGCCGGGACGCCTCTTGGTACCTCTTGCTATGAGCTACCGCCATACGCCCGTTTCTCTCCCACGACCCTTTTTCTTTCCTCTACCCAACAATTTCAATCCCCATGCTGCGGGCCGTTCCAGCAATCATCCGGATGGCTGCCTCCTCCGAATCACAATTGAGATCCTTTTGCTTGATCCGAGCGATTTCTTTCACTTGTGCCCGTGTCACCTGCCCTACCTTGACCCGATTGGGCTCCTTGGAACCACTGGCTATATTGGCGGCTTTTTTCAAAAGCGCCGACGCCGGGGGTGATTTCGTAATAAAGGAAAAGGTCTTGTCCTTATAGATCGTAATCACCACCGGCAGAATATTCCCCGCTTCCTTCTGGGTGGCCGCGTTAAACTCCTTGCAGAAAGCCATGATGTTCACGCCGTGCTGGCCCAGCGCAGGGCCCACCGGAGGAGCAGGGTTAGCCTGCCCTGCCGGGATCTGGAGACGAACCACCGCTTTCACTTCCTTAGCCATAAGGACATTCCGCCAAGTTCGCTTGGCCTAGGAGCTCTGGAGTTGGAGCAAGCAAAAAACTTAGTATCGCCTGAATTTACCCGCAAATCAAGTAATTTTCTCTACCTGCCAATACTCAAGATCAACCGGGGTGGAACGACCAAAGATACTCACCGAAACCCGTAATTTTCCCTTCTCCGGGTCGATCTCCTCAATCACCCCTTCCGAATTTAGGAAGGGTCCATCGCCAACCCGAACTCGATCGCCCACCGCAAATGCCACCTTGGGGATCACCTTCTCTTCGCCTTCCCGCACCTGGCGCAACAATGCCTCAACCTGGTCAGGAGGCATTGGAAGAGGATTGTCGCCGTCAGCAAAACCAATCACTCCCGGCGTTTCACGAATAAAATACCACGTCTTTTCAATAATCTTGTTCTTTTCGTCCCTGAGTTTCATTTGGACAAAGACGTAGCCGGGGAAAAGTTTTCTCTCCGCCTCCACCTTTTTCCCACGGCGAATTTCTGACACGCGCTCCACAGGGATGACGACCTGCCCAATGAGATCACCCATCTCCTCAATCTTGGCACGCTGCTCAATGCTTTTTTTTACCTTGGCCTCCTGCCCAGAAAGAACATGCAAACTGTACCATTGCTGCTCCGCCGTCGTTGAAGCGGTCCCCAAACGGGTCTCCTGCGGCGATTGTTGGGCCACCGAAGCCCTCTCCTTGTCATTTACCTCAATCATCATCCCTTCCTTTGCACCCGCTGCAGTAAGCCCCGAGGGGAGGAAGAAACCTGCCCCCCCAAGTGTGCACTCTTACCTTGGGATAGATTTCTCTTATACCCGGAGCCTGGTCAAAAAGCCCACCACCTTTGCCAAAAGAAAGTCAATGCTCGTCACAATCGAGGCTAGAAGAATGGAAGAAATCACCACAACTACCGTCGAATCAATGAGTTCACGAAACTTCTTGGGCCCTTTCTCGGCCGGATCCCAAGGCCAAGAACACTTTTTCAGCTCCACCCACGTCTCTTCCAAAAAGACCCGGATCTTCTTCCGATCCCGGTATAGGAGCCACCCAATTCCCCCAACGGCAACCGCTAGCAACCCATAGGTTATCCAATCTAAGAGAGCTGACTGAGAAGTCGCCATAGCAACGCCTGCAGGGCAGGAGGGACTCGAACCCCCAACCAACGGTTTTGGAGACCGCTACTCTACCATTGAGCTACTGCCCTAGAAAACCTCTCTAACGAGCCAACTTTTATTCTAAAATCTCCGTTACCCGCCCAGCGCCGACCGTTTTTCCCCCCTCGCGGATGGCAAACTGCATTCCCTTTTCCAACGCGACAGGACTAATCAGTTCCACTTCCAATTCAACATTGTCGCCTGGCATCACCATTTCAACTCCTTCCTTTAGCTTCACAGTCCCCGTCACATCGGTGGTCCGAATGTAGAACTGGGGCCGATACCCGCTAAAGAAAGGCGTGTGCCGACCTCCCTCCTCTTTGGTCAAAACGTACACTTGGGCCCGAAACCGGGTATGGGGGGTAATGCTTCCCGGTTTAGCAACTACCTGCCCTCGCTCCACATCCGTCTTTTTGACGCCTCGCAAAAGCAAACCCACATTGTCGCCAGCTTCCGCCTGGTCCAAGCTTTTGCGAAACATCTCGATATCCGTAACAACGGTTTTGATCGTGGGTCGCAGGCCAACCACTTCCACCTCTTCCATTCTCTTCAACGTGCCTCGTTCCACCCGGCCGGTAACCACCGTGCCCCGCCCCTCGATGTTGAACACGTCCTCAATCGGCATGAGAAAGGCCATATCCTTCGGCCGTTCGGGGATCGGGATGTAACTATCAATGGCCTCAAGAAGGGCCATAATGTTCTTTTCCTCCTCCGGATCGCCTTCCAGTGCCTTCAAGGCACTTCCCCGAATCACCGGTACCTTGTCTCCGGGAAACCCGTACTGGGAGAGAAGATCCCGGACCTCAAGCTCGACCAGGTCCAAAAGCTCCTTGTCATCCACCATATCGACTTTGTTAAGAAATACAACCAGGGCCGGAACCCCCACCTGGCGCGCCAAAAGCACATGTTCCCGCGTCTGAGGCATCGGGCCATCCGCGGCGCTGACCACCAAAATGGCTCCATCCATCTGAGCAGCTCCGGTGATCATATTCTTGATGTAGTCCGCATGGCCCGGACAGTCCACATGGGCATAGTGTCGGCGTTCCGTCTCGTATTCCACGTGGGTCGTATTGATGGTAATCCCACGCTCCCGTTCCTCCGGAGCGTTATCAATCTGGTCATACGTCTTGCGCTCCGCCAGACCCTTTTTGGCCAAAATTTGCGTAATAGCAGCCGTTAAAGTGGTCTTTCCATGGTCCACATGACCAATCGTTCCCACATTCACGTGGGGTTTCGTTCGGACAAACGCTTCCTTCGCCATGAACACTCCTTACTCTTTGGTTTTCCTACCCATTCCCAGCGACTGATCCATCGCCTTTCTCCCAGCCCATGACCGGGATTGAACCGGTGACCTCGTCCTTACCAAGGACGTGCTCTACCAACTGAGCTACATGGGCGATCCATATGCATAGATCAACCAATCTTTACTTGTCCGGCTTGCCCAACAAGCGGGTCGCCGGAGGCCGTGCCATCCCTTTTTTTACTATGAAGGAACCCCTCAATTGAGCAAAAATCAAGTTTGTGTCAAGAGGGATCCCAGCCCTGCACGAGTCCAGCTTTCGCCGTTTTCCCCAAAAAAAAGCCGCTAGGGTGATCTTATGGGCAAGCCCTCTTCTACCTCTTCGACCCTTGCCTTGAGCCGGCCACGGAAAACATCAATGAAGACCCGCTTCCCCAAAAGCTTTGCATCCGCTTCCCGAACAATTCGCCCCTCCAGGTCCCAAACCAGGGCGTAGCCTCGTTTTAGGGTCCCCTGTGGTCCCAAAGCAGCGAGCTTTTCGCCCAGAAATTGCAGCTGTTCACGGATCTGTTCCATCCTCCGCTTGGGAAGATTCCATTGCCATCGCTCCTGCAGAATCTCTAGCCGGCGCACGCGTTCCTGGAGATTTCGCTCCGCAGCACCCGTCAAAGCCCACATCTTCTCGTCGAGCCTCTGACAAAGACGCTCAAGCACCTGTCGTGGCTCCCGGAATGCATAATGGGATCGGAAACGCTCTACCTTCTCCGTCCAAAACCGCAGCTGGCGGGCGACTGATTGATGAAGCCGGTGCTCGTAGCCCGTGATCACTTCCTCCCATTGAGCCCAGTCGCGGCAGATCATTTCCGCAGCCGCACTGGGAGTTGGAGCCCGAAGGTCAGCCACAAAATCCGCAATGGTGAAGTCAGTCTCATGCCCTATCGCAGAAACGGTAGGAATCGGGCAGGCTGCCAAGGCCCGAGCAACGACTTCCTCGTTAAAAGCCCACAGGTCTTCGATACTTCCTCCCCCCCGAGCGATCACCACCACATCCACCCGTCCCTCCTCTCCAAACGCCCGGATCGCCGACGCAATCTCTTCGGCAGCAGTGGCTCCTTGGACTCGAACATCGCGAATCTCGACGCGGATCCCCGGGGCCCGCCGGCGCAAGATACGCAAAAAATCCTGCACGACGGCACCTGCCAGTGAAGTCACAAGCCCAATCCGCTCGGGAAAGATCGGCAAGGAGCGTTTTCGGGCCAGGTCAAAAAGCCCCTCTGCGGCAAGCCTTCGTTTCATCGCTTCGAACTTCTGGTACAAACTCCCACTGCCTCTGGGTTGAAGGTCACGAACCACTAACTGGTACTGGCCTCGAGCGTCGTACACCGTGACCCGACCCCGGGCTATGACTTCCTGCCCGTCGGCCACCGCGAAGGTGATCCGAGAGGATTCTTCCCGGAAAAGAACGCAAGAGAGTACTGCCTCGGAATCTTTGAGGGTAAAATACACATGCCCCGAAGGCGCTGCCCGAAAGTTAGAAATCTCACCACACACCCAGACCTCCGGGAATTTTTCTTCAAGCACCCAGCGGATTCGCTTGGTGAGCTCGCTCACAGTCCAAGGTCTCGGAGGAGGCTCCGCGGGCGCGCTCCCTCCCTCTGGGACCTGCCACAGATCCCACAGCTTTACGTCTTCTCCCTTGTCCATTGTTCCAAAATCCTTTGCAGCACTTCCGGATAAAGCTCGTGCTCGGCCTCTTGAATCCGGGCATGCAGGGTTTCTGGCGTATCCTCTGGCAGCACAGGGACCTCCCTTTGCCCGAGGATCGGACCTGCATCGAGCTCCGCCGTCACCCAGTGAACAGTACATCCGGTGACCGGCACCTTTGCCTCCCATGCCTGGCGCCAGGCATCCCGCCCTTTGAAGGCAGGAAGAAGAGAGGGATGGATATTAACGATCCGGTTGGGGAAGGCTGTTAACAGCGGAGATTTCAGAATCCGCATAAATCCGGCCAAAACTACAAGATCCACCCTTTTTTCTTTTAACATTCTCGCAAGTTCTTCCTCGACCTCTGGATCCAAGCGGCTATGAAACCGACTCGGGGGAAGAACGCAGGTGGCTATCCCGCGCCGCCGCGCCTCCTCCAGAATTCCTGCCTCCGGCCGGTCCGAAACCACAAGCGCAATCTCTGCATCTAACCGGCCTTCCGCAATCGCCCGGGCAATCGCCACAAAGTTACTCCCCTTTCCCGAGCCTAAGACCGCCAGCCGGTACCGTCCCATAGAAAACCTTTTTCATCCCCACGCCTATCCGGAATCAAGCGACCCCAGAAGCTCGGTTGTCGAGTACCCGGGGACACGCTCAATAAAGAACACCTTCGTACCCAACCGCTCAAGCACATCTCGCTCGTGGCGGTTGAGAGTCTCCCAGTTATAATCGGCTCCTTTTACGTAAACCTCAGGACAGATCTCCTCAAGGAAACCTTCCGCAGTCGTCGAATCAAAAAGGGTGACCGCATCAATCACGCGAAGGGCGCGCAGAACTCTTATGCGAGTCTCTTCGCCCCAGATGGGACGCCCGGGTCCTTTCAGCTCTCGGACCGAACGATCGCTATTGACCCCCACCCAAAGAAAATCTCCGAGGGTGCGAGCCCTTTCCAAACAGTGGAGATGACCTGGATGAAAAAGATCAAAGCATCCATTGGTGGCGACCACTCGTACCCCTTGGCCGCGCAGTCGTTCCCGAAAATCAGAAGCCTCTTCCAGTGGAATCCATAGGGCAGAAAAACCCCTCCCCAATCCCTCACTAGGATTCATCCTCGTTCCTCTGGTTATTCTTTGGCGCTCCCATCAGGGAAGCTCCGCATATTTCACTGAACACCCGTAGGGCACACTGGTCGGATGAGGAACTGGCCGGCCCGCTAGCGCCGCCTCCAACGCTTCCTCGATATAGTTATGGGCACGGGCAATATCCCCCACATCGACCGAGGCAATATCATCAATTGCACCAGCGTAGAGAAGCTTTCCCTCCGGGTTAATGAGAAAAAGATGAGGCGTTGTCCTTGCTCCATAAGCCCTCCCGGTTGTTCCATCAGGATCCAGAAGGTAAGCGTCCCCGCCAAAGCCCATCCTCCGTAACACCGTCTCCGCCTGCACCGGTGTCATGTAGCCTGGCTTTCCCGGAGCCGAGGAACAAATGGCCAGCCATACCACCCCTTTGGCCCGGTACTTCTTTTGAAGCCTGGGAAGGTTTCCACTTCTATAATGTTTCCCCACAAACGGGCATTCCACATTGATCCACTCCAAAACGACCCATCTTCCCCGGTAATCCGAAAGCCGGTGCGTTTTCCCCTGATAATCCCTGAGGGAAAACTCGGGCGCCGGCTTTCCAACGAGGGCTTCTCCCCTTGCGCTTGCCAGCCACGGCAAAAGGGTCATGACCAATAGACTGAACCCAAACAAGCGCCGATGGGAAACCTGGACACGACTAGGCCCGCACTCCATATCTAGAGATTCTCCTTTTCGGATTCCCATGGACCCACCATCCTTTCGGGACGCACCAGCGCATCAAATTCCGTTTCTGTCAAATAGCCGGTTCGCAATGCTGCCTCCCGAAGGCTGATCCCTTGCCGGTGAGCCAAAAGAGCGATTTCCGCGGCGCGATCGTATCCCAGTTTCGGGACCAGGGCCGTCACAAGCATGAGGGACTGGTTTACCAACTGGCGCAACCTCTCCCGGTTGGGGGCTAGCCCGGTAAGACAATGAAGCCGGAAACTGCGACACCCATCCACCAGAAGGCGCAAGGATCCCAGGAGGCAGTGGATGAGGAGAGGCTTGCAAGTGTTTAATTCGAAATTTCCCTGAGCACCCGCAACACCGATCGTCAGGTCGTTTCCGATCACCTGCAAAGCCACCATAATAAGCGCCTCGCACTGTGTAGGATTCACTTTGCCCGGCATCATGGAAGAGCCAGGTTCGTTTTCTGGTATCGTTATTTCCGCCAACCCGCACCGCGGACCGGAAGCCATCCAACGAATATCGTTGGCCACCTTCCACAAACTAGCGGCCAAAGTTCGAAACGCCGAACTGACTACCAAAAGAGGCTCATGTCCAGCAATTAACGATGCGCGGTTGGTCGCCACCTCAAAAGGCAAGCCCGTACACTCCCTTAGATGCTCCACCACCAGTTGGCCAAACTTTGGGGGAGCGTTAAAACCCGTTCCTACCGCTGTCCCGCCAATGGGAAGTGAGTAAAGACCTTCTAGGCCGTGACGTACCGCGTTCCAACCCACCCGTAGCTGCGCTGCATACCCCAAGAGTTCGTACCCCAAGCTAATGGGAAGGGCATCCATCAAGTGAGTCCGGCCAATTTTGATAATCCCCCCAAAATCGCTACCCAGTTTCTCCAAGGTTCCCACAAGCGCTTCTAGCTCGGGGAAGAGTCTTTCGACCAGACCGCAGGCAAGAGCCACGTGGAGCGCTGTCGGGATCACATCGTTGGAAGATTGGGAAAGATTCACATGATCGTTCGGATGGACTGGAGTCTTGCTGCCCAGAACACCACCAGCGAGTTCAATCGCCCGGTTGGCGATCACTTCATTACAATTCATATTGGTCTGTGTTCCGCTTCCGCTCTGCCAAATGTGAAGGGGAAAGTGATCATCGAGCTTGCCCTTAAGCACCTCCTCGGCCGCCGCAACAATCCACTCCATCGTTTGCTGCGAAAGAAGCCCTAGGCGGTAGTTGGCGATGGCTGCCGCTTTTTTGACCAGTCCTAGCGCCCGCACAAATTCGGCTGGAACTTTTTCTTCCCCAATGTCAAAAAAATGGAGAGCCCTCGCTGTCTGCGCGCCATAGTAGCGGTCCGCCGGTACTGGAACCGGCCCAAGTGTGTCCTTTTCTACCCGGCATCCTATGGGCGTTCCTTCTTCCGTCATGTCCATCCTCCTATCCTAAAGATCCCAGGCAAGGCTAGCGCAAAACCGTTCCTCAGCCAAAGACTACCCGCTCATTCGCAAGAGGCCTTTTTCCGGCTCCTTCTGGCCCCTAATGTGCCCTAGGCAACTTCCCTGTACGGGTCATCTTTCCTCAAACCCCGTGGTAAAGGAGAAAAAAAGTCCTTTACAATGCCAAAGAGCTCCTGCATGAGCTAGGGGATTGACATAGAAGACTAGCTTCCCGCAAGCAAATCGGGCTTTCCTTGCGGGATACCTTTTTGGCCTGGTGATCCACTTTTTCCCGAGGCAAGAGCGCAAGACTGCATTTGCTATTCTTTTTTCTTTTTTCCCACCAATACTCCCTCCCACGTTTCTTGGCTCCAGCACAGGCGCTAGTGTCCCAAAAGCGCTCTTCCACTCCAACCCTATTTGGAAAAGCTTCTCATTGGCGGGCTTGATTCCCTTTTGGCAGAAGGGCAAAAATCGGGCCCAAGAAACCGGAGTGATGCATCCATGAAGGGGAGACGATTCTTCTACGTTTGGGCATTGCTTGCGTGGACTGGGATCGAAACGATGGCGTGGGGGAAGGTTCTTTTGGGAATTGATGTCCTCCGCCAGCACGGTTTTAGGCCTCTGCGGGGCAAACGGATCGGGCTTATCACCAATCAAACCGGGGTCGATGCTCAAGGGCGACCCACTCGAGTCATCCTTCAACGGGCACCAGGAGTTCACCTGGTTTGCCTCTTTGCTCCGGAACATGGAATTTTGGGCACGGCTCCTGCCGGGAAAAGCGTTGGGCAGACCCGGGACCCCCTGACAGGCCTACGCGTCTACTCGCTCTACGGTCGCATCAACCGGCCGACTTCCGAAATGCTGCGGGGGTTGGATGCTCTGGTCTTCGATGTCCAAGACATTGGATGCCGTAGCTACACCTATCTAAGCACGATGCTGGAAGCAATGAAAGCGGCGGGCGAAAACGGGATTGAATTTGTGGTGCTGGATCGGCCAAACCCGCTGGGGGGAGAAAGGGTCGAAGGACCCCTAGTGGAAGCGCGGTGGACTTCTTTTGTCAGCCCAGTTCCTGTCCCATATGTCCATGGAATGACGGCTGGAGAGATCGCAAAAATGGCCAATGCCAAGGGATGGGTCCAGCCACCGTGTCGGCTCTCCGTCATTCCAATGGAAGGTTGGTCCCGGGACATGACCTGGGAAGACACGGGCTTACGTTGGATCCGGACCTCGCCCAACATCCCCTATCCTCGAAGCCCTGCTTACTACGTGGTTACAGGCCTGGTAGGAGAACTTTGCGGGGTTGACGTGGGGATTGGAACGAAAGAACCCTTCCAGTATTTTCTCGTCCGCCATATGGATCCCCACCGGTTAGCGGCCCAGTTAAATTCCTGGGATCCGGGAAGAATTCAGGCCTCCGTGCGGCCGGTCCGTGGAGGGAAGGCGATCTTTCTTACGATTCATCCCAAGACTCGGGCCAACCTGTGCGAGCTTGCCGTCTACCTCCTCTCGGAAGCCAATGTATGTGGCCAGGTGCTTTCTCGCAGCCGGCCTTCGCAGATCAACCTCTTGTACAAGGAGTATGGGAGTAGCTCGATCCGAGCATGGTTAGCTCACCACAGTCGGCCTTCGGAACTGGTTCGGAAATGGGCACCTGGGGTTGCTACCTTTCGTAAGGAGCGCGCTCGTTTTCTTCTCTATCCGGAACACCCGGGCCAAAGCGAGAAGGAACTGGCACTCCAACAGTAATTGCGACGCCCGCCATCCTGGACTCGACGGCTTTTCCCTCCAAGCCCGAATCAACCACCCGGGGGAACACCTGGTCTCAGAAGCTCCCGAGCCAGTTCGACACCAAAAGATTGGGAGGAAACGTGGAAAACCTTTCGTGCTCGAGCCAAGCACCGCTCTCCCAAGTCTTCGATCCGTTTTTGCAATTGTTTCCGTGCCCTTCTACAGCTCCGCCAAGGACACTCCAGGAGTCTCTCCCGTAGGATCACATAATCGTGCAATTTGCCCAGGGTCTGCTCCAGCCAGCGAACTTCTTTTCTCAACCGTTCAAGACGCGGGCACCGCCTCCACCGCAAAAGAAGCTCGAGCTGGTAAAAGAGATACTTGCAATACTTGCGCCAAGCATGAAACGACCGAGACTCCCCTTTTTTTGCGGCTTGGCGCATGCGTTTCCTGGCTCGCCGATAGGTGGCTACAACTCCTAAAAGGAGTTTTGTGGGAAAACCACTCCGAAACGTAGGATGCCGGAGAATAACGGCGGTACATTCACGGAGCACGTTCTCTGGCTCTTGGAGCGATGTACATCCCCCGTTCCCCAGGAAGGGATCCTTGCCGGTTCGTGCCCTTTCGTTTCGATCCCAGGAAGCACAAAGCCGGCCCAGAACCGGACGATATGGTTTGGGCAAATCTGGGAGAACTTCCCGTAGCGTTTGGATGATGACCCGTTCATCTCGTTGGCTCGAAAGGTCACGTGCAGCTTTTTTCAGAGCGGCATCGATCCGGCCATACTCCGTCTTAGGCAAGAAAGGACGAATCATTTGGAGATAGGCTCGGAGGCGTTTGCTACCCGTCCGCAGCCGATGAACGCGCTCGCTCTCGGAAAGCTTTGGAAGATCGTGGAACAAGCGACCCAGACGCTTTTCTTCCCTTAAAAGCGCGTGCTTTGCTCCCGCATCCCAACGCTCAGCAAGGAGCGACTTGGGAGTCACCTCGCCGCGAGAGTCCCCCAAAAGCTTGACCTCGTTGGCTTGTTTGCTTGACATCGAGACGAGTATCTCCTTTCGTTATACGTCGAAGGGCAGCTATGGCGCGGGAGCAAGTGATTCTCGAATGCACGGAGGCGCGGGCCTTGGGGAAACCTCCCTCGAGGTACTTCACCACGAAAAAGAAGGTAACCGGCCAACAGCCAAGACTGGAACTCAAAAAGTATAATCCCTTTCTCCGGCGTCATACCCTCCATCGAGAGGTTCGATAGGTAAAACTTTGAGGCAGAACGGCGGGGATCTTCCTACCCGTCTCCTCTTTCCAAAAGAGACCAAACAAGTTCCCAGTCAGGTGGGGAGGTTACTTTAAAATTCCACCCCTCGTAGGGAACCAGCTGGACCCGATAGCCGACCCGCTCAACAGCGGCCGCATCGTCGGTCACTTCTACCGTGTCCCTCATGAGCGCCTCGTAGGCTTTTTGCAAGATTTCCCTCCGGAAGATCTGCGGGGTCTGGATCAACCAGAGCAACGATCGATCCAAAGTCCGTCGTACCCAGTTTTGCCCGCTTTCCGCTTCTTTCACTGTATCGCGGCTGGGCAACCCGCAGGCTGCAGCTCCCACCTCCAGGGCCACTCTCCAGACCCGCTCAATCAACTCGCACGTCACCAAGGGACGAGCTGCATCATGCACCATGACAAATGGGGAGCCCTCCGACAAGGCGTTGAGTCCCGCGTAAACCGAATCCTGCCGGCGACGCCCTCCAGGAACGATACACGTCTTTTGCTCGATCCCAAGCCGGGACGCAAGTGCGGCTGCTTGGGAAAACCGCTCGGCGGGAATGACGAGCGCCAACCGCCCCAGCGCAGAAAAGGATAGGACACGACGCAAGCAGATCTCCAGGAGAGTTTTCCCTTTCCTCGGGGTAAAGAGCTTGTCAAACCCCATCCTCCGGCTTTGCCCTGCCGCTACGAGGATGGCGTCAACAACGTTCCTTGGCACAGTATTTCCTTCCCAGGCTGCCAAAGTTTTCTCCAGCGACACACCCCCTTTTTCTAAAATCAGTGTCCTTTACGAAATTGCAACGATGGGTTAGAGTCCTTTTTCTTTTCCGCTTCTCTTCCCGCAACATCCGTATAAAAAAGGATTCCGCGTTTTCGCAAGTTGTAAACAAAGGCGCTTAAGTCCTCTGCCAGCCTTGGATCATTCAGCAGCCGGCCCAAAGACCCCTTCCCTCGCTGGGCCTGCGCAAGAATTGTATCGAGCCGGGCGGTAGCAGAACGAAGGTGCCGCAGGGTTTCCTTAAGATCACGGGTCGTATCGTCCGTCAGAAGCTTCTCATTCACCTTGAGCAACAGTTCCCGGATCTCTTGTGAACTGGCTTCGAGATTTTGAATGACTGGCTTGGCACTGGCTGCAAGATCTGACACCCGCGCAGAGGCAACTCCCTGAACCCGGTCCCCGTTCTGGAGAAAAGGAGCCTGGTCACCCTTAGGCGTCACCTCCACGGCGCGATCCCCCAGCATGCCCACCTCTACAATTCGAAACTCGGCATCCTTTCGAATCTTGGCCCGGGAATAGATCCTAAGGTCAACTTCTACGGCCCTTCCTTCGTTGATCTGTCGAGGTGCCGAAGCCACCCGCCCCACAGGAGCCCCGGCAAAAGTGACCGGAGCCCCTTTCAAAAGCCCGTACGCATTGGGAAACTCGACCGTGATCGTGTACGTGGGCTCAAACCGCTCGCCAAAACGCCCAAAGGCTACGACCAGACACCCCACCACTAAAAGACCGGCCAAAAGAAAAGCTCCCACCCGAATCTCCAAGAGCTCCTGGCGGGGAACATTACTTCCTACCATAGTTAGCCAAGCTCCTCTTCCTCCGAAATCCCTTCGATGAAACGGCGTAGCTCCGGGTCCGGATGGGATCGAATTTTCTCGGGCGGCAAAACACAGCGAATCGTCCCCTCATATAAGAACGCAATCCGATCCCCAATCCGAAAGGCACTCGGGATATCGTGCGTGACCACAATGGAAGTCATTCCATACTTTCGATTGAGGCAACAAATGAGCCGGTCGATGCTGTCGGCCGCGATCGGATCCAAGCCTGCCGTGGGCTCGTCATAAAGAATGAGTTGGGGACGAGCGATAATCGCCCGCGCTAGCGCGGCTCGTTTTCGCATTCCCCCGCTTAGTTCCTCAGGCATTTTGTGCTCCTGTCCTGCTAGCCCAACTTGCTCGAGGGCCTCCCGTACCATCCGCCAGATCTCAGCTCGAGGCAACCGGGTATGTTCCTGCAACGGAAAGGCCACATTTTCTCCCACGGTCATCGAATCAAAGAGCGCGCCGTTTTGAAAAACCATCCCCATCGTTTTTCGCAAGGGCATGAGCCTTTCCTCCGAAAGGATCGAGATTTCCGTCTCCCCGTGCCAAATTTGCCCCGCGTCCGGTTTTATTAGCCCTAGAATGAGCTTGAGAAGTACGCTTTTTCCCCCGCCACTACGCCCAATAATGACCAGTCGTTCCCCAGCCTCCACTTCCAGGTCGACTCCCCGCAGCACGGGCTGGCGTCCGAAGGATTTCCTCACGCCGATGAGTCGCACCATGGATAACCTCGCTAGTACGAAAACAAAATATTCATTAAGAAGCTAAAAAAGAAATTAGAAATAAGAACTGCGAGAGAAGAAAAAACCATTGCCTCCGTGGTGGCTCTTCCCACTCCCTCGGCCCCTCCCATAGCTTGAAGACCCCGGTGACAACTCATGAGAGCGATAATGAGACCAAAAAAAAGCGCTTTAATTTCCCCCATCCATACGTCTTGCAGCTCCGTATATCGCAGAGTGTGATTCCAATAATAGACCCCCTCTACCCCTAACAACGGCACGGCCACCAGGTATCCACAGAGAATTCCAACCCCGCTGGTTAAAGCGACCAAAATCGGCATGGAGATCAGCATCCCCAGAAAACGAGGAACGACAAGATAGTCCGTCGGGTAAACTGCAAGCGCGCGCAGAGCGTCAATTTGTTCGGTGATCTTCATGGTGGAAATCTCCGCAGCCATCGCCGAGCCCACCCGTCCCGAAACCATTAGAGCACATAAGACTGGCCCCAGTTCCCGGAGCATGGCCAAGGAAACGACCGGGCCTGTGCCCGAGCTAATGCCAAGCTTGCTGAAATGGAACTGGGTTTGGGCAGCAAAGACAGCGCCAGTAAAAGCCCCTGTGATGAGCACAATGGGTTGGGAGCGCGCCCCGATCACGAGAAGCTGGTGACCCAAAATGCGCCAGCGCACGCCGTACCGGACGATACAACGCAACACGTCGAGAAAAAGAAACCCAATCTGACCCCCACTTCTCAGCAAGGAGAGAAAACGGGCTCCCAGACGACGCAAAAATCTCATCATGGATTCTTCTTATGCCGTGCTTTTGAACAAAGAAAACGTATTCTACTCCCCTTCAAACAGGAAACTCCTAGCGAATGTTTTTTCCTAGCCTCTTCCGAAGCCATCTTTTGCCCCTGGCTAACACGAGGGAAGAAAACCCAAACCCTCCCCCCGGGTAGCCATGGTTTCTCGCCTTGTTTTCCGAATAACCAGAGAAAACTTCCTCTCTTGTCATGAGAGCAAAAGGCCAAAGCGTCGCCTCCCACCCTATTCGTTCCACTTGGCTTACGGAGTAAGGCTAGCCGGAAGCCAAACGAGTCAAGCGCTTGTTTGCACGTTTCGAACCATTTCGCCCACACCAACACCCGGAGCAGGAGCAAGCCAAGGGATCCCTGCACCGGCATGCCGTGGCAAACTTGTTTCCTCTCGTTTCGCGAGCCTAGCGAGTGCATCTTTGCGCGAAACGGCTTTTTGAACCCGATTCTCTAAGAAGTCCCGAGCACGCTTTTTTGCGGGAATAGCTTCCGGCGGGTCGAGCCACTCCAGCGCAATCGCCAGGAAGCGTGCCGTTTTCTCCCTTTTTCGTCTTGCAGGAAACTATCCAGGGTAACGCCCAACGGTCCCACCCCTTTGAATGTCGTTGCTCCCACCCCTTCGCCCCCCGGTGCCCAGTAGGGAAGCCTCGTCAAACTCGGGAACACCCCGATACACTTTCTCTCCCTAGAAGCTCGGAACGGAACCTCTCGGAAAGGCGCTCGCCACTCACAGACGCAGTTTTTGCCTTCTCTTATTCCCCGGTGACAGGACCCGCCTTTCGGATTGCCGAGGGCATGTCCACTCCTCCGTCATCTACAAACCTATGGAATAAATGGACAAGCTCTTGAACCTTCTCCCGATAGCGCAAGGGGTCCGGCCAACTCCTCCTTGGGTTGAGAAGTGCATCCGGAACCCCTGGACAACGGGTTGGCAACTCCCAGCCAAAAGTGCGACACCGCTCCATCGGAACTTGCTCCAACGTTCCGTCCAAAATCCGCGCTACAAGGCTTCGCGTGTGCTCAATCGGAATCCGGTAACCGGTTCCGACTGGGCCAGTAACCCAGCCCGTATTCACTAGCCAAACCCTCACTCGCTGCTGCTGTATCCACCGTTGGAGAAGTTCGGCGTATCGATAAGGGGCCAGCGGCATAAAGGGAGCACCAAAACAGGGACTAAAGACGGCTTTCGGTTCGCGAAGCTCGACTTCCGTCTGCCCAACGTTGGCGGTGTATCCCGTCAAAAAATAGTAAAGGGCCTGCAGGGGTTCCAACTTGGCAACCGGAGGAAGAACCCCAAACGCGTCACAGGAAAGAAAAAAGATATGCTTCGCATGCCCTGCTTTGGCCCCGTTGGCCACCCTCCCAAAAAACTCCAGGGGATAACTTCCCCTAGTGTTTTCCGTGAGGGAAGCATCCTCAAAAGAGACGATCCGATCCTGCGGTTCCATCGTTACATTTTCCAACAGGGCACCAAATCGCTGAACGGCCCGGAAAATCTCGGGCTCTCGCTTCTCTGAAAGCCCAAGGAGCTTCGCGTAACATCCTCCCTCAAGGTTAAAAATCCCCGTCTTTCCCCATCCGTGTTCATCGTCTCCAACCAACCATCGGGATGAATCAGCTGATAAACTCGTCTTGCCCGTCCCAGAAAGGCCAAAAAATAGCGCTGCATCCTGACCCGAATCCCCACAGTTAGCGGCGCAATGCATCGAAAGAACATCCTTTTGAGGCAACAAGTAATTCATTACACTAAAAACTGACTTTTTCATTTCTCCCGAATAACCCGTACCGGCAATCAGAACTCTCCTTTTCCCCAGGTGAATACCAATGAAAGCCTCGGACCTTGTCGCATCCTTTGCAGGATCGAGCTCTAACCCAGGAACATGCAAAACCACATACGGAGAATCTTTGAATACACTTTCGTTTTCTACCGGCTCTTTTCGAAACATGATCCGAGCAAACCATGAATGAACCGCCCTTTCTGTAATGATACAAACTGGTAAACGATATAATCCCTCAGACCCCACCGAAAGCTCTTGGACGTAAACTTCCTTGCCTTTAAGATACACACATGCCCGATTCCAAACGGCCTCAAACACCTTCTCTTCTACAGGCTGGTTCCACTTCCCCCAGGCAATTTCTTTCTCCGATTCAGGCTCGAGTACGAAAAATCGATCCTTAGGACTTCGCCCTGTGCGTTTCCCCGTATAAAACACAAACGCTCCCGACGAAGTTAATCGTCCTTCCTGGCGCCGGATTGCGTCCTCACAAAGAGCTGGAGCCGAAAGATTCGCGTAGACCACACTGAGATCTTTAAGACCAAGTACTTCCAGTTGCATCGTGCCTCAGTCGATCCGCCAGAATCCCATGCCAGTTCTCCGACTTTTCAAGATTCTCGTTCGGCTATTCTTTCGGGTGAAACCATTTTGAGACTCCATCCCTCCCATTACCCACCGGTCGCTCCCTTACATCCGCTGTCGCCTCCTTTTCCAACCCCCACGGAACTCCGCGCTGCTTTTCCGATCTTCGCCAAGAATTGCCATCATTCAAAGCATTTTTTTCTTAGCCGAAATAAAAAATTGTGAAACTCGAAAAAACCGAGAGTGTTTCAGCGCCAAAAGCGCGAACTTTTCCCAGACCCATTCGCTTTTCTTAGAGGAGGTTTTCATTGCCTGACTGTCACCACCTGGAAAAGTAGGCCCGTTAGACTGTCAGTCATACTCACAAAAACTCCAATCACTCAGTTGCAAAATATAAACGTTACATCGGTTGACGTTACCCGCCGGCCCGTTTTGTTCATCTAGCAGCTTACCACAAAAGGCACTTCCGCTTTGCACAAACCCACCGGATCGGAACGATGGAGTCGCAGGATAGTGGGGAACGGGACCCTTTTACAGTCAAAAAAAATGAGCGTTGTTGCCAAGCAGGTATCCATCCTGCGCCCGACCCCTATGGGCTTCCGCTTGACCCATTGTGCAGGTAAGCTTTGCCATGAACATCTATCCCCTTCCAGAGTTGAGCTTGGGAAAGCTCTTCCCTCGCATGCAGCTTGCCATGAGCCTGGCAGGTGTCCAAGGCTAGCTAGGCTTCCAAGTATTCAAAAGCAAGAAAGGGCAATAAAATCAGTCAGGTTTTCATCCGACCTAGCCTGATGCACTCGGGCGCGTTGGAAAATAGAGGAAGGAGGCCTAGCTCCTTTAACAACTTTCTTTCGTTCCTTGAGTATTTCAGTTACTCCGGGGCGAAGGGGGTTGCGCTTGGAGATGAGCCCGGCTAGGTGGATACCCAGGCGGCGGCAAACCATCTTTGGAACCCTTCCGGAGAAGCCTTGAAAGAATCCACTCGGCTCGGAGGCAGGCAGTGAGGTAGTGGGCTACGAAAGAGATCCAGATGGGATTTCGTAATCGGGTCCAGGCCACCAAGATCGAGCGGGTGCACTTTCCAAGAGCTCTTTGGCGGGCCGAAGGCTGCCTCTAGCGGCTCCCCGCCCAATCGCCTGTCGTGGCTCAAAGCTCTTCCAAAAGAAACTCTGCGCTATAAGAGGTTGGTCTTTAGAATCTCCCACCTTCGGATCTGTCCCTCTTGCTGGGTACGTTCCTCCTGCAAGTTTCCATCAGTACTGACCTTCTTCTAGTGCCGGCGTACCCCAAAGTGTTTCTATGGGTCTGGAGGCCTGCTGGCGCGCCACCCCGACCTGACTCCCAGCTTTGACCGGACTAGCCACTTTGCTCCATCGTCTAAGCATTCGGACACAACACCTTGTTGGCACGGACCACCGCGCTTTCCCTTCCTGCTCAATCTTTCCGCCTCGGCCACTCTACTCTCCCGTTAACGTACCGGAGCCCACGCTCCCCCATTCCCTCACCCAAAGTCAGCCCGATCAGCCAAAGCGAGCGGTTTTTGGGGAAGACGGCGGATAAGCGTGGAGCTTTACCTCGTTTGGCCCAGGCCCTTCCGATAGCCCTGGGGTGCTTTAGAGCTTCCCGGTTCAACCGGCTCTCCTCCCTCTATGCAAAACAAGACTCGAGATCCCGGATGCCCATCCTTCGCTGCAAACGCTACCTGCAACGGCTTGGGATCCTCGTCAAAAATTTCGTTTACCAACCTGCGAAAGCCGAAAAGACTTTCTTTTAAGCCGTTCTCTGTGATACCTTTAGCTGCAAAGGTAGCGTGGTGGGCTTTCGGTAGAGACCCGTCTGGGGCATGCACACCGATCCTTATGCCACGGATGAACCAATGGCAGAAACGTTCTGGTCTGGTTTGTTTTTGTTTCTTGCCCATGGGTACGAATCGAGCCATCCGAGGCTTTTCCATTTCCCTAGGCGAGAAAGCGATTTTCCCTTTCAGGCTATCTTACGTTTACAGGCTTCCGTTCTGGGCGCATCTTCTCCCTTACGACTGCGACCGATTTCTTCCGGCAAGGAGAGTCTCGCTCTTGTCCTTGCGCCCGTAGCTCAGATGGTTAGAGCAGCGGATTTCTAATCCGCGGGTCGGGAGTTCGAATCTCCCCGGGCGTACCCAGAGAAAAAGATCTAAGTTCCTACGGGACAAAGGGATAACTTGATCCCTTGAGGCGATGAGTCACGATGAATACGTAAAAAACGCGAGCAGGTGCGTATCAAAAGTGGCAATGAAGGGAGAATAAAGCAAGCGGCGAGGATGGCTTCCCCTTGGGTTTGGTGCGGTGGGGGTGCTGTCTTGCACGGTGTGGGCAAGACTGGCAGGAAGCTACCAATGGAGCCGGATGTTTGGGGTTTTTTTTGGGAATGTGGAACCGTAGGACGCCAAGAGGGCTAGCGTACCACGGTACAAAGGGGAATTTAGAGGCTTGACCCGCCCACCACCCACCGGAACTCGCGCTAGGGGTGACGGGTGACGTTTTGGTTGTCTCTCCTTCCCTACCCGACAGAGGCTTAGAAAGCGATTCCTCTTGTGATGGCTCGCCGGCTCGGGTCAACATCGTGTCAATCGGGGCTTTGACAAGGCCGCGTTTTTCTGTCACGTTGTACAAGTAATACGATCAACACACTGTCAATCGGGGGCAAAAAATGAAAATACTATCGTACTGGCTGGACATCATCGACAAATGGACGGCAATCCTTCGTACGGACAGGGGAGAATCGGCCTCCCTCTACCGGGACCCAGTCACACGATCCTACACTGGCCAGATTGGAGACAAATCGGTGTACCTGTACGAAGACCCGATTGGTGGAGCAGTCAAGGGCCAGGTTGGGGCGACTCTGTCTGCTTTACCGGAGAACCGTACCGTTCCCATTCTCGTCGATCGATCGGGTGGTGCGGTTTTCAGGATAGCCAGGACGAAGAATAGGGCAGAAGATTCACCCCCATAAGGCATAAAGGAGCCCACGGTAGAAGCTGTGGAGAAATGTGCTCCACCTCCGATCCTCACCCCAGCCTAGAAGCGGATGACACGTTGTCAGAAGCTCCTATACGCCCCAGTCCCCTCACGCGACAGGCTTTTCGCATAGAACGTATAAGGATACCCTGCAATCCTATTTTTTTGGGGAGCTGGCAATGGAGGAGTGGACAACCTTCAAGGCAAGCTAGCCCCTCGCTCCACAAGGGGGAGAAAGAATACCGGATTACCCATCGTTGATCCTCCCCGTTAGTTGAAATTGCCGCCAAAGGCCAGACCCTTTTGTTCCGTGAGCCGAAAACCAAAGATTGGTGCCCGATTTGGGCTTGAGCTAAGGGAAACGCGAGGAGCTTTTGCCTAGTAGGAGCCAGCGTCTTCTCTCCACCCGTTTACACTGGGCGAAATTCTATCTAACGAAGGCTGCTTTTATTGAAACCCGCGACCGAAGGCGGTGAGTTATAACTCCTGTCAGGCAAAACACTTGGTTTGAACCCACCCGCACGGCTTGATCAAGCTTTTCTCCTGACTGTCCCAGCTTTTCCTGAATTTTACTCCAATAAGCAAGCCCAAGAACTTACGCCATTAGCGTTGTCGACGGCCTAGCGCGCTCTAACGCCGCAAAAGATGGTGGAGACGGATTACGCGGCGGCTCAAGCAGGGCTTCGAGCCGAGCTTCTTGATCGTATTGTTTCGACTAACCCCGCATTTCTTGAAAACCACATTGTCGATCTATTTGGTTGTAATCGGTTACAGACGATCACATCGCTCCGGGGCAACAACACTTGGGAGAAGCGCCGATGAGGGGTTGATAGTGTTGTGAACCAGCATCCGCTTGGTCTTGATCGCGTCGATGTCCAAACTAAACACTACAGGCGAGGTTGGTGCGTGGGGCGACCCGAAGATGCAAGCGTTTGTAGGGGCTTGGTAGCTGGACCTCCACCGGCATTCGGGTCAGATTGCACAGGATCCTCGTCTTGACCTGCTTGCCCACCCGATACGACTCCCGGACAAGAACGGATCGGTAGACTTTGCCCCTCTGGCAGGTCCCTACCTCCTGCACGTACATGCCTACAATATGGCAAGAACATAATGCTCATGCACATAAAAGTTATTCACATTGTCTTTGCATGGTACGTCCTACAGGATTTTGCATAAGTCCTTCATACGCCGAAAGAATCCTCAAAATGGTGCAGAAGATCGGGTAGGTCTTGGTGGAAGCAAGGGGGCGTTCGTGACAACATCGACATTCTCGGCTCAAGCGGTAGACTTCGTTTGCATCGACCTCAAGGTGTAATCTTTCTTTACGGCAAACGGTTAGCTGATCTAATGCTGGAGCGACCTCTGGGAGTCCGATCGCATGGTGTGAAGGACTTTAAGCGAGTCGATAAAGACCACTTTGCCTGGGAATAAACAAAAGGTGATTACCCCATTACCTGCCACCCTCTTTCCTCATTTCTTTGGTTTTGAGGGAGAAAGGAACTTGCTAGAACGCAATAGACTTTTTACGTCCTACCGAACATGGCGTACCGAGACGAGAGAGGAAAGACCGACAGCGGGTCGAGCCACCAAAGCAATGTGTTAAGATTGGTGGAGATCTGCGAAAGGGACCCTGCCAAAGAGCACCCGTGGGTGTGAGCAAGATTTAGCGTAGCATCCAGAGGTGGTGAACGATTTTGGAGATCTCTTTAGTGGAGTGTTTGGTCATTCTCCTACCGTCAAGGCGAGCAGAAATCTCACACGCAGGGAAAAAGTTTTCACTGCAATTGCGGGCACGCATTCTCCATTTCGTGAGCCCGGGCGTCTTTCTCGAAAGATGAGTTATAATAGCCATCGCGAAGGACCGATTGGAGGTACTGCGGCAAGAAGCTAGCAATGCCTCCAGCCTGCTCGTACTGGTAAACGTGCCGACACTCGTGCGACAAAAGCCTGGTCGACAAGTGTCCCTCACGCACCAGGATGGAATAGCCCAAAGTCAAGCCCCTCATGTTGGGGTGAGGCAATCCCAGTTGCTGAGCCGCTTCTGCAAGCTGAGGATCCTCCGGGACAGGAAGTTGAGGCAAAACGCAAAGGCGGATCCGCTCAGGACAGCGAACTCCGACCATGCTCGCAATCTGAAGCTCGCATTCTGAAAGAGGACGCCCCTTGGCTGCTGCATCCGCGGCCACTCTCTCCGCCCACGCAACCGCTTTCGGCAGTAGCGTTGGGAACAATGTCTCAAGGTTCACGATAACTTTTCCCGCCAGCGTCTCCAAGCCCAATCCTAAGGCCCCTCTCCCAAAGGCTACTGGATCTCGAGGGTGGGGAAAGAGAAAAGTTGTGGCTCCATCGCCCTTATTGAGCACGTTGTTAGCCGCGTTCCGAAACGGCGCTACTTGGCAGGATAGATGAAAGTGTCTTTTCATCATCGCAGGACTGCTTGTGGAGCATAGCTCCCTTTACACACGCCAGTTGCGGCCTCTCGACGACATTTGGCAAAAATGAATAGCCGCCTTGCGCTCCATGGAAAGGAGCCCTCTGCAGGAAGGCGACGGCAGCGGTCGTAGGCTCTAGGAAAAGGCGTCGAAATGGGCGAAAACAGCGCCATCCGCCGGTAACGACCTTTTTACGGCTACCGCACCGGCCACTTCAGTTGCCTGCGACACATGGGCGGCAGGCCCGCGTCCCTTCGGGAAGGTGGATATCATTGCTACGCCCTCTTCGGACCCAGCCAGCCTCGCACCTCCATGCCTTTAGGAACCAACGATCGACGGGGTTTCCTCCTCCCAATCGCGAACCTCCGAAGGGAGAAGCGTGCGGAGATCGCTCCGTGCTCCTAAGCCCTTACAAATAGAGCGTAACGACCAGCGCATCCGCATGGTTCAACCGACACCGAAGCATCGACGGCCGCGCATAGTTACCGGCCGGTGTCATCCCGGTCCCCAAAAATGGACCATGTCCGCCTGGCCCCACCTCCTTTGGCAACCCCGAAATCGCCGGGCATTCCGCGCGAGGCGCCTTGCGTTTTCGACAGTCACCCAGGGACAACGTCCGCTTAGTGCCATTTATCGGGCACCGGCTCTCCCCGTTCGTCGCGGGGAGTATGGCAGTCCCAGCAAAGCGACACCAATGCGAAAAAGATACTTCGCGTGTTGCAATTTCCTCTTCAGTGGGGTTCGCTCGAGCGTTTTCCACAAGCCTTCCCTTTCCACGTTCGCTGGCCCCATCGGTTTGTTCCGCAACCGCCGCAAAGACTCCGCCTCTCCTCCGAAGAAGGATTCCCAAAAAAGAAGCTAGGATCCCCCTACAATGAGGCTGAGACAAAGGGATTGCCTAAGCAACATGCTTCCGCCCTCCTGGCCCAAGGAAACGGGCGTCCAGTCCGCAACCAAGCCTTCGCCTCTGGATTTTTCGCTCGCATCCGCATAGAACTTCCTTGGTGGCCAACCTCTAAGGGCAGTTCCTTCTGTCCCATCGGCACTACCTACCCCGCCCGCCGGGCCCAAAGTCCGAAGTCTTCTCAAGCAAGCGGACACCGCGTCCGAGCAGCCCTCGCCGCCTTTCGGCGGGATCCGTAATGGACAATGTAGGGTAAGGCTCCTTTTTTGTGTGCCGGTAACGTTTTCGGCCCTACTGCCCAGAAGCCATGAGGGTTTTTCGGAACGTGCCAAAAACAAATGAATTCATACATTTTGACATAAAACGGGGAAATTGGGGGGCAGGCAAAAGAGGGTCGTTCAGTCACAAACTTCTGCCAAGCAATGCGACTTCGAGCCAGCCGCCAAAACGACGAATACGGTGGATCGAGCAAAAACGTGATCCGTTCGCGCTCAAAGACTTCATGGAAACGGGGCTCCGGTCGATTTTTGCGCAACCTGTACGCGACCGTCGCCCTACGGGCTTCTTACGTTCCAAAGCTCCTCTTACCAAAGAAGAAACCATCACCAATTAGGATGTCGGCGATTTGTCAAGCAACGACGGTAACGCTTCCCACCCGTTCCGTTGTCCTTCATTTTTGGAGGGAGCGGGTTGATCCTTGGCACTCAGCCCCGCAAGACCACCCGGTTGCGCCTTTTTCGGCCATGACACATCGGCCGCCTGGGAAAATCGTCCTTTGAAAGAAGAGCCTCTGGGACCTCTGACTGTAAACGTCCTTCGAAGGTTTTGTTCTTTGCTGGAAGCTCCTGCCGCCTCCGGCTGACCTTTTTTTGAGCCTAATCCAGAAGGTCGAAGAGCGACTGTCGCCTTTTATTCTCTGGCTCCGCCGAGTATTCTTAAAAGAAAAAAAGCCCCAAAGGGATCGATCACGCTACGCCGAAGCGTGGTCCCTCTGGAACCTAGAAGGCAACGGGAGAGATCGATGGATGAACACAGCGACATTCCGTCTTTATGGCCCTCTTAATGACTTTTTACCTGCCCGTTTGCGGCAACGTCTTTTGGAGCGTCCGGTAACCGGCCGTTCCACGGTTAAGGATAGCCTCGAGAGCCTGGGAGTACCCCATCCAGAGATTGCCTTGATTCTGGTAAATGGGAATCCGGTTGACTTTCATTACTTAGTCCAGGCGGGGGATCGAGTCAGTGCTTTTCCCCAATTTTGGCAGTGGGAGATTTCCTCTCTTTCGAAGGTTTCGCCTCCTCCCCTGGAAGAGCCGCGGTTCGTGGTGGATGTGAATCTCGGCCGATTGGCTCGCCACATGCGGCTTTTGGGATTTGATACCCTGTATTTGCCCCAGGCGGAGGATGAGGAACTGGCCCGCAAAAGTTGTGAAGAAAAACGATGGCTTCTCACCCGGGACCCAGAGCTTCTTAAACGGTCCTGCGTGCAATACGGCTATTGGGTGCGTCAGCGCTACCCCGGGGATCAAGCGGTAGAAGTGATCCAAAAGTTCTCTTTGGAGAGCGCGGCGCGCCCGGGAAGTCGCTGCCTGGTTTGCAATAGCCTCCTTGTTTCGTTCGCACGAGAGAGCTTGCCGCCAGAATGCTGGAGCCAGGTCCCTCCGCGCGTACGAAACCATTACAAAGAGTTTCGGCTTTGTCCCGGGTGCTCCAAAGTGTATTGGGCGGGAACCCACTGGGATCGCATGGAGCGTTTTGCTTCTCTTGTACTGGAGCGAACTCGCAAGGAATCGCAAGGAAAAGCTGGGAAACCATAGGATCTGGTTTTGGCCAAAAATAGGGAGCTCGATATCAATTGAGCTTGAGTTGGTTCGACAAAGAGCTCATTGGTGAACACCTTTTTTGAAAGTGGTCCTAGCGTAAGAGGATAGTGCCCAACGGGGGCCGGAAAAAAAGGAGCTAGCATTTGTGGGGAGAACAAGGGAAGGAAGTCCTTCGCTAAGAAGTTTGTTCCATGGAACTCTGGCTCTATAACACCCGGACAAGGAAAAAGGAACGTTTTGAGCCTCTGGAGCCCGGACTGGTCCGCATGTACAGCTGCGGTCCTACCGTGTATCACTATGCCCATATCGGCAATTTCCGGGCGTTTCTTTTTTCAGATCTTCTTCGGCGAACCCTTCGGTACTTTGGGTTCCGGGTTTGCCATGTCATGAACTTTACTGATGTGGACGATAAAACCATCCGGGAAGCCCGGGAATCAGGTAAGAACCTGCGAGAATTGACCGATTTTTATATCGAAGCGTTTCGGAAAGACATGGCCCTTTTACGAATGGAGACCCCGGAATACCAGCCCCGGGCCACCGATCATATTCCCGAAATGATTGAGCTAATTGCGAAACTTCTCCAAAAAGGACACGCCTATATCGGTGCAGATGGCTCGGTCTATTTTCGCATCCGGTCCTTCCCCGCGTACGGACAGCTTGCGCGACTGGACTTTTCCGGCTTGAAACCGGGTGCTCGGGTTGCTCAGGACGAGTACCATAAGGAGGGTTTAGGTGATTTTGTCCTCTGGAAAGCCTGGAAACCGGAAGATGGCGACGTGTACTGGGAATCTCCTTGGGGCAAGGGAAGGCCCGGATGGCATATCGAGTGCTCTGCTATGAGTATGAAATACCTGGGGCCGCGGCTGGATATCCATTGTGGGGGGATCGATCTCATTTTTCCTCACCATGAAAATGAAATTGCACAAAGCGAAAGCGCGACCGGTGTCCCCTTTGTGCGTTTCTGGTGCCACTGTGCCCATGTCATGGTCGAAGGGCAAAAAATGTCCAAGTCCCTAGGAAATCTTTACACGGTTCATGACGTCCTCGCGCGCGGGTACGAAGGCCGCCACTTACGCTACGCGCTTTTGGCCACAACCCACTACCGGCAGACGCTCCAATTTTCGTGGGAAGCTATGGAAGCGGCGCGCTCGAGCATGGACCGCATCGACGACTGGATCCGCCGGTGGGAGGCGTTGGAACCGGATCACTTCCTGCCCGAAAACAAAGACGAACTCGGAAAGGGGTTCCTCGAACGTTTTGAGCGAGCGCTGGCCGATGACTTGAATGTCCCGGAGGCGGTAGGACATCTTTTTGACTTTATCCGGGTGACCAATCGGATCATGGACGAAAAGGGCCTACTGCCGGCGATCCCGGCTATTTGGGAAAAGCTGGATTCGGTATTAGGTCTAGGAAAGCCACAGGAATGGATTCCTCCGCAAGTCCAAGCGATTCTAGAGGAGCGGGCCCAGGCTCGCGCGCGGAAAGATTGGTCGACGAGCGATCTTTTGCGGAATCGGCTGGCCGAGATGGGATGGGTGGTTCGGGACACGCCCAAGGGGCAGGAAGTACGAAGGGGAAAATCTGGGTCCTAATCTCTGAGTTTTCTAGAACCAAGGGCGAGGAGCCAATCGAGGCACATCTGCATCTTCCGGGTTAGGCGAAGTTTTTCTCACGCTACGCTTTTCCACGCGGCAGACAAAGTGGGCGCGGAAGAAAGATCCTTTCCTTTTGGGAATGAGAACAGTTAACTAAAAGAGAGCCGAGGAGTTATAGGGGTGAGGAATTTTCCTTTTGGCTTCCCGGCTTTTCGCGAACAAAGGCGGAGGTTCTCGCCGGAAACGGCTAACCCATGGGTTGGCGCGATTCCGTAGGTGAGGACACTGTCTAGACGACAAAGGGGTTTCCGATCATGTGTCATGACCGGGTCCGGTTTATCGCTTTGGAAGGTCCCGAAGCTTGCGGCAAATCCACGCAAATCCAGCAACTGGAGAAACGACTGCGTGGGCTTGGCTTTTCGGTTGTGGTGGTGCGGGAACCCGGGGGAACCCTCCTGGGAGAAGCTGTGCGGGAACTCTTTCGTCACACGCCGGTAGCAAAAACCATCGTTGCGAGGGCTGAACTTCTCCTGTTTGCTGCGGCGCGCGCCCAGCTTGTCGAAGAAGTGATCCGTCCCGCTTTGGAAAGAGGTGCCTGGGTTGTCACCGACCGTTTCTCGGAATCGAGCTTGGTTTACCAGGGTACTGTGCGGGGATTACCCTGGTCTGAAGTAAACATGGTGAACCGTTGGGCTACCCAAGGACTTCTGCCGTCGCTGACGCTAGTGCTGGACTTGCCCATTTCTGAGCTTCGCAAAAGGCTGATCGCCCGGAAGGATCACGGCAATGACCAGATGGAAGAGGAGTTTGCCGGCCATCTGGAAGAGATTCGAAAGGGTTATCTAACGCTCGCCCGAGAGGAACCCGAGCGAATCCGCGTGGTGGAGGCCCACGGATCTCCCGAGGAACTTGGCCAAAAGATCTGGGAGGTGGTTTGCGATGCCTTTTGCCTACGCTGAGGTGCTGGAGCGGATCCGGGCCGCCCGGTCTGCTGGCCGGCTTGCTCACGCCTATCTGTTTTCTGGCAAGGACCCTCAGGGGCTTCGCTCGCTGGCCCTTGAGGTGGCAAGCGAGGTTCTGGAAGGTGATGCTACGGGACACCCCGATTTTTTTCCTGTCTCCCCGGTTTCCAAGACTCGACGCATTCGCGTGGACCAGATCCGGGAATTGGTCCGGATGCTCCTATTGGCTCCCTTGAGAGCCGCCTACAAAGTGGCTTGGATCGCGGAAGCGGAGCGAATGTGCGTGGGAAACGCAGAAGCAGCAAACGCTTTCCTTAAGATGCTCGAGGAACCACCCGCCAATGTGATCGTTCTTTTGACTACGACAGAACCCGAACTTCTCTTGCCAACGATCCTTTCTCGATGTATCCGGGTGCAATGCAAAGGAGGCCAGCTCCTGCCCGAGGAGGAACCCGAATGGATTCGCCAGTGGTGGGAAAGCCCCTACACAGGAGCATTGCGAGCGTATCACAGGGTTTCCCTTTGGTCGAATCAGTGGGAAAAGGTGAAGGAGGAAGCCAGGGAAATGGTAGGAGAGGAGGAAGCAGAAAAGGAGGAAGAGGCGAGCCTTGTCGAGCGAGAAACCCGCAGAAAACAACGTGCGCTGCTTTCCTTGTTGGAAGAAAGCTACTGGAGGCGGGCCTATCGAGAACGTGCTTGGGAGAAGCCCCAATGGGCGGAAGTTTTGGGGATGTTGCGGGGGTTCGAAGCGGCTCACCGGGCGATGGAACAGGGACTGGATCCGGTTTTTGCAGTCGAGGCAGCTTGCCTGCTTTGGGAGGAAGAGCGCTTGCTTTTTGAGAAGCTTAGGAGTGGGGAGAAGCTAGAGGCCCGGTAGGGAAATTGTCCATCCCGTTGCCGGTTCCCCGACCCAAAAAAAGGGCTCCGCGGCAACCGTTCGATACAGAGAAAGCGAACCCCCCGCTTCTTACGAAAGGGCGGCAGCGAAATACCAGAGCAAGAAAGGAAATTTCGGATCATGGATTGGCAGACCATTATGGAGTTAGTGCGGCTCATGGAGGAGCATGACCTGGCAGAGATCGAAATTGAAGAGGAAGGATTTAAAGTCCGACTCAAAAAGGCAGAGCCCAGGGTCTTGGAAGAGAAACCCACAGTTCCCACCGGTCCTCCAACCACCGCAGGACCGCCGGCGGAAGAGTTTGAAGAGATCCGATCCCCGATGGTTGGTACCTTTTACCGAGCCCCATCTCCCGGCGCCCCTCCCTTTGTAGAGGTAGGGCAAGAAGTAACGGAGAACACAGTGGTCTGTATCATCGAAGCAATGAAAGTCATGAATGAAATCAAAGCCGGCGTTCGGGGCGTGATCACGGAGGTGCTGGTGGAAAATGGGCAGCCGGTTGATTTTAACCGGCCCCTTTTCCGCGTTCGAAAAAAGCTCTCAAAGCCTTGAATAGCTCCCCGATTGTGGCTGATGCCACGGAAAGGCAGGGAGGAGGCCGCTAGCCAGGGGCTTTTGAGCAAAATCCTGGTTTCTGGTCGCGGCTCCTGTAACCCGTAGCTGGTTCTCATTCGACTGGAAACCCCTGCCGACCACCTTTTGAGAAAGGCTTTCGCCCATTATCTTGGGTGAGGAAGTTTCCCTGCAGGTGCTTCCCCTGGAAAGCTTGTGAAAGCCCGCGCTTTTTAGCAAAAACGTTCCCCAACGAGACACGCACGGCGTAAGAGCTGCCGCACTCTCCGGCGGTAGGATCGGCGCCAAAGGATTTTTTCTGTACGCCTGTCGTGCCATCGTGGAACACGCTTAGTCGGGAGCACCAGTTCTGCGAGTTGCAGTTCCCATCGACTCACCAAAAATCCCTCCCTCACCAGGGGTGAAGCGCAAAGCGTGCCAGGCAGAAGGACGATTTGCCGGTTGCCAACGCGCCTGAAAGCTCTCATCTTCGTTACACGTTTCATGAGCCTTTCAACGGTTTTGCCCCATCTATGGGAAGAGATCCCTGCTCCTAACGGACAAACCTGGCGGTACTGTTCCCTTGCTCGCCTGACCGAGGCTGGCCTTCCGGTCCGTCAACTACCGATCTCTTTACGCGTGCTTTTGGAATCGGTAGCACGTCATTGGGATCACCCTGCCGTCGGAATAGAGCGCGTGGGGATCTGGACCCAATGGAAACCGGACAGTCCTCCCACTACCGACATTCCTTTTTTTGTCTCGCGGGTACTGTTGCAGGATTTTACCGGGGTTCCGCTTCTGGTGGACCTAGCTGCGCTGCGATCGGAACTGGCTCGGCAAGGGGGAGATCCTTTGCAAGTGGAACCCGTTGTGCCAGTCGATCTCGTCATTGACCATTCTGTCCAGGTGGATTTCTTCGGATCTCCCGAGGCCTTGCAAAAAAACATGGAACGGGAAATCGAGAGGAATCACGAGCGTTACCAATTTCTCAAGTGGAGTGGAGAAGCGTTTCGAGGGCTTCGAGTCATTCCCCCGGGGGTTGGCATTGTTCATCAGGTCAATCTGGAGTATCTCGCCAAGCTGGTATGTGAAAGAGAGACGCCTCAAGGACGGATTACCTTTTTTGATACGCTGGTTGGGACCGATTCTCACACGACCATGATTAACGGCCTTGGCGTGCTTGGCTGGGGAGTGGGAGGGATTGAAGCGGAGGCTTCCATGCTGGGGGAACCTTTGTGGGTTACATTTCCCAGAGTCATTGGTGTTTATCTTCGCGGAGAGCTCCCCTTGGGAGTAACCGCTACGGATCTGGTCTTGCACCTCACAGAGCGGCTTCGCCGTTATGGTGTTGTGGGGAGTTTTGTCGAATTTTTTGGACCCGGTGCTACGGCCCTCTCCGTTCCCGACCGGGCCACCATTGCCAACATGGCTCCGGAGTACGGTGCTACCATCGCCTATTTTCCGCCCGACCAGCGGGTTGCTGAATACTTGGTTGCTACGGGGAGACCCAGAGACTGGGTGGCGTCGGTGGCCTCCTACTGCCAAGCTCAGGGAGTATGGGGTATCCCCGATTGGGAGCATCGGACTTTCTACACCGACGTCCTCGAAGTGGATCTCGGGAGCGTGGAACCCAGCGTGGCCGGTCCCCGCCGTCCTCAGGATCGGATTCCCCTAGCACGACTCAAGGAAAGGTGGCAGAAGCTTTTACAAGCTCCTGTTGCGGAAGGGGGATATGGAATCGATGCTGGAGCAGCTTCTGCACGGTTTCCTTTCGGAAGAAGCCAGAGCGAGCCACCAGGAGAGCCAACCGAGCCAGCCAACCCTGTTCTTGAACCCAGCGAAGTAGAAATGGCCGACGATCATCCTGTGGCTCTTTCCGTTTCACAGGAATGCCTTTTTCCCCGTGAGATCCACATCGGGCATGGATCGGTGGTCATTGCCGCCATCACTAGTTGCACCAATACTTCTAACCCCTCTGTCATGGTAGCCGCCGGGCTTGTAGCGAAGCACGCCGTGGAGCGGGGTTTACAGGTTGCTCCGTATGTCAAAACTTCCCTTGCCCCTGGATCCCGAGCGGTACCCCTTTACTTGAAGAAAGCTGGCCTTATGCCCTATTTGGAACGGCTCGGATTCTATGTTGTAGGGTTTGGATGCACCACCTGCATCGGCAATAGTGGACCCCTCGACCCCTGCTTGGAACAACTTGTCGCGGAACAAAAGCTCGTAGTGGCCTCGGTCCTTTCTGGTAATCGAAACTTTGAAGCGCGGATTCATCCCGCCGTTCGAGCCAATTTTTTATGTTCCCCTCCCCTGGTCGTTGCCTTTGCGCTCGCCGGTCGGATCGACTGTAACCTTTTGGAAGAACCGATTGGTTTCACCCCGGCGGGCGAACCCGTTTACCTCCGTGACATCTGGCCCTCCCAAGAGGAGTTGTGGCAGGCCCTTGCGGCTGCTTGGGATGCCGAGCTTTTTCGCGCGGTGTATGACAGATGGGAGGAGGCAAGCCCAGCATGGAAGGAACTGCAGGGTCCCACTGGTCCTCTTTTTCCCTGGAGAGAGGAAAGTACCTACATTGCAGAACCTCCCTTTTTCCGCGGGTTATCCCCGGAACCGGAACCGGTAACCGATATCCTAGGAGCCCGAGCCCTTGCGATTCTCGGCGACTCGATTACCACGGATCACATTTCCCCAGCAGGCTCCATCCGAAAAGATTCCCCGGCAGGGCAGTACCTTCTCCAGAAGGGGGTTGAGCCAAAGGATTTTAATTCCTACGGGGCCAGGAGAGGGAACCATGAAGTCATGGTTCGCGGCACCTTTGCCAATGTCCGACTTCGGAACCTTATGACACCCGAACTTGAGGGGGGATGGACGGAACACCAGCCCTCAGGACAGCGGATGAGTATCTTTGAGGCGGCTTGCCGCTATCGCGAGGAAGGGATCCCCCTGGTGATTTTTGCGGGAAAAGAATACGGTGCGGGTAGTTCGCGTGATTGGGCGGCAAAAGGTACGCGCTTACTGGGAGTCCGAGCGATCGTTGCGGAAAGTTTCGAACGGATCCATCGTTCCAATCTGGTCGGCATGGGAGTGCTTCCCTGCACCCTTGAGGGAGGTTTTCGTCTCCCCACACTGGGTCTTACGGGAAAAGAAGTTTTTTCGATCGTGGGTATCGAACCTCACCCACAACCGCGAGCCCCCCTCGAGCTCCACATTCACGCTCCCGATGGGACCATTCGAGTGGTTCCTCTTCGGGCATGCCTCGAAGGGACCACCGAGGTAGAATATTTCCGTCACGGAGGGATTCTTCCCTACGTTTTTCGGAAACTCCTCAACCGAGCCAAGCCTGGGTAGGGATCGGCTAGGATGGGCGCTCCGGTTCGGTTGTACCCACCGAAGGCGAGCCAACTTCTCTTTTCTCTTTGTTCTTCGGGGTGATCAACCGGAAAAGGGACCGCACGTGAGGCGCCTCTCCACGTTTCTCTGGGGGTGGTTCGGAACGGCCCACAAAAAGTGCGCCCTCCTCTACGACCAGTATGGGACTGGAGACGTCCCCGTAGAGTTTCCCAGTCCGCTGCAGTTGCACCCGTTCAGTTGCCACCACATTCCCGCAGACCGTTCCCGCAATCACCACCTCCCGGGCCCGGATCTGGGCTTGAACAATACCCGACTCTCCGACCACAAGCCGACCATCCTCCGAAAGAAGCTCCCCCTCAACCTTGCCATTGAGTTCCAACTCCCCCGTAAAAGCCACGCTTCCACAAAATTCTGTGTCCTTCGTGAGGACGGTCACTCGAGACGCAGAGCCAGAAGGCTTTCGCTCAGAAAACCCCTGACTTTGGAAGACACTCATGCTTTTGCCCTTACACTACAAGCGACGGGTGACGCAAGACTCGAATCAAAGGAGAACCATCTGCCTTCCAAAAAGGCGAAGAGGGGTGACCTTGAACCCGCCCCAAAAAGGGGTGTACCAGCCCTTTCGGTTTTACGGCGTTGAGTCTTCGCCGATCGGACGGGCCCGCCGAACACTGGGAGAAGAAGCGGCTGCCACAGGCTTCCCGGTTGCCGACACCGCTGCCATCACCTGCTCCGCCGACGGGGGGTAGGAGGACGGCAGCGGTTCTTTTTGAATAATGACCTCGCTCCCTACCGGAAGCATATTGTAGACGTCCAGAATATCGTAGTTGCGCATCCGAATGCATCCGTAGCTGGACGGCTGCCCAACTAACTGCTCTTCGTTGGTTCCATGGATATAGATCCCCCGCCGGTAGGCATTGCGATTATGGGGCTCCAAGCCTTTGAGCCGTAAAATCCGTGTTAGGATACTATCCGTACGAGGCTGGTAATCCTGCCTGCGGCACAATGCTACGTTGACCACCTCCCCTGTAAACCGCCGATGATAAAATTTCCCCCCCACGGGAACTCCATCTCCAATTTTCTCGGCGACGATAAACCGGCCAAGCGGAGTTCGAAAGCTGCGCGGCTCGTCTCCGATGCCAAAGCGCGATGTGGAAACCGGAAAACGCTTGATGGGCTTTCCATCCTTTTCGATCTGCATGGCTTGATCATGGATACTAATCCGGGCGACATACATGGGAGAAGGTCCGCGCCCAGCACAGCCCCCGAACAACACGACCACGCCAACCAGTACACCCGCCCTGGCCAAGAAACGGATCGAAGCCCACATGGTTTTCATAGTTTTGGTAAAAAAAGAAGAAACTCAACCAAAAAGTGAAGCTTTCGCACTTTTTCCAACTGGCAGTCTATTCCCGTGAACTCCTCTCGGATGGCTCTTTTACCAAGCTCCTCGCTTTGTAACGCACAGCGTGCCGGCCCAAATCCTCACCGGCCGGTTGATGGCCGCTTTTCCCAGGGCTCTTGCCTACCGGGTGAGCAAAAGCCGCCAGTCCCCACCCAAAGAAAACCTTTCCTAGGAGCTCGGCTGCCGGTAGGGAGCTTCTAAAGCATCCAAAAGAACGCGTGCCCCCGGAGGGGGTGGAACATCCCCGTAGAGAATTTGCGCGGGCGTCACTGGCCGCCCGTAATACGCTTCGTTCGTCTTAGGCGCTGCTGCCACGACTGCTCCTTCCACGGACAGCCCACCGAAGATCCCCTGGCTCCGGCTATAGGTATAGATGGCAGCCAGCGGCATTACCCCGCCTTCGGCCGTTCGCCCGACCGGGCCGGCCGAAGCACTGATATCTCCTCCGAGCGTGAAGTTGGTCTTTTGAGCAAAAGCCTTAACAGCTTCCGGGGTATTGAGAACAAAGACAAACTCAGTCACCTGTACTCCCACTTGAAATCCATACCCGATTCCCCCCAGTACAATGGCCGAAGGGCCCGACCATCCTTGTGCCGTACGGGCGACTACTAGCCCCTCCCCCCCTCGGCCACTGAAAAGAAACCCCGCCTTTACCACCTGAAGGACCGCCAGACCCTTAGCGTCGCGGAAGACCGCCTCTGGAATGCCATCCTCAGGAAGATCCTTGAACCTGCGAATGATCGCCGCTGCTTGTTCAACTGTGCTCTGAAAGTCTCCCGCCCAAACGCCTTCCAACCCAAAAAACCCCAGTAACACCAAAAGGAAAACCGACCAGCGAAGAGCCGCACCGCATGCAAATCTCACGCGTCGGAAAACTAGGAAAAGCGTCAGGTAAAGGCAATTCAAAAAAGAAAACCCCCTTTTGACTGGCTGCCAACTGGTCCGGCAGTCCCAGCAAGGGGGGTTTCAAAGACCGCTACTTCTAGGCTCCTGCCGCCCTGCGCTCGCAGCAGGAGAAACTCCCGAGCTCAACACAGACTAATACGCCCAAACCACTTATTCGTTCTTTTTTGCGATATTCCGGATCACAAAAAACACGACGAACCCCGCTACCAGCGTAATCGCAGGTACCCAGAAGTACGCGGAAGGTGCCCCTTTGGATGGCTCCAGCCACGTGGGAAGACCCGCAATCCAAGGGCGAGACAGAAGATCAGCGATCATGGCCACCTCCTTTTCGGTATTACCAAAGAAAAACGTAGCAAGTTTGCAGCAGTAGACAAGAAAAACCTTTCATTAGTAAGAGTTAGGCCCCAATAGTGCGCGAATCCGTGGTAAGAAACGGCAATCCTTTCTATCTAAAGGACTTGGAAAAGGACCCCTTTTGAATCTCATGTTCCTTCTTTTTCCTTTTTTGAAAGAGCCTACCTTACCGATCCCCGACCCGATGGCCCCTCTTCTTTAATCCGGAAGCTTCTCTCCGTCGCCCACAGGATCCCTCCGAACACCCATCCGCAGCCTCAAGCAACCATCACAAGCTTTGCAATGTAGCCATCTTCTTACTATTCAGGCTGAGGAGTCGTGCCCAAAACGCACTTTTTTCGCGGAACGATGTCCTGCCTCCTCGTGCCCCGCCTAACATTTTCTTCGCAAGGGAAGAGCCAATCCCACGCTGTTGTTGCGTTCCAAAAGACCGCACGAGTCGAACCCGAGCCGCTGCCGGATCTACTGGCAGCAGGTTTTTTCCTTTTTGCTGAAAAGAAAGGCTATCTTCTTCCGCTAAGCGGTTTTTTTTCTTTTCAAACGGAACCCAAAAGCGAAACCACTTCACCTCGGTGGGATCCGCGTAAGCGATCACTCCGGTGGCCGTTGCAGCTGTCTGCTTTGTTCTTCTGTCCAGCATCCGCTCAAGAAAAGAGCCGCCGTCCGTTCTCCCCACAACGGTATCCTGGGGAACGACCATCCCTGTGACGGAAAAAGCGGAAGCGGGTGAAGGGAATCGAACCCTCGTTTGAGGCTTGGGAAGCCCCCGTTCTACCATTGAACTACACCCGCATGCGAGCTTAAAATCGTGGTCCAGTTCGCTACACCTATCGTTATAATGGAAAGGCCGTGCGGCAGCTGTCAACGACCTTTTCCCGGAGCGGGCCCGAAGTCAACCCTGGCCCTATCCTTTTCTGGCAAAAGATTCTTTCCCTTTTGGGGGAAACGCTTGCCATCTCTCGTTGGCCAGCCCGAAGGCATTTTTTCCCCATTGAGCTAACGAACCTGTTCCCGGAAGGAAAAAACTTCCAAGTTCGGTCCCGAGGAGAACAAAAACATTTTTCTATTGACATGTTTAGATGCCTAAGAGTAAAGGATGCATTCCATACAGATCGCCGACGTCGTCCTTGGAAAAAGGTTATGGTAGCCCGTTTTTGAGATCCAACCGAACGAGGGTATCCTTTTTACAACGACAAAGGAAAAGGCAGGGACCAGCAGAAAAAGGAAATCGCAAGCGCTCTTAGCTGGTCCGCTAACGAAAGGAAAAGAGAAAAAAAACCAGCTCAAAAGGAGGCAAGATATGAAAGTACTCTGTGTTCTCTATCCCGACCCGGTAGAAGGGTATCCCATCACCTATGCTCGAGACTCCATTCCCAAGATCGAGCGATACCCGGATGGGTTTCCAACGCCCACCCCTAAGGCCATTGACTTTAAGCCCGGGGAGCTCTTGGGCAGTGTATCGGGTGAACTAGGATTGCGCCGATTCCTGGAGGAACGCGGCCACACACTCGTGGTCACATCTGATAAGGATGGTCCCGATTCTGTGTTCGAACGGGAGCTCCCAGACGCCGACGTGGTGATTTCCCAGCCTTTCTGGCCTGCCTACCTGACGAAAGAACGCATTGCCAAGGCCAAAAAACTCAAGCTCGCGATTACCGCTGGGATTGGGTCGGATCACTACGATCTCAAAGCGGCCATGGAAGCGGGGATCACCGTGGCCGAAATTACCTGGTGCAATAGCATCAGCGTGGCGGAACACGCGGTCATGATGATCCTCACTCTGGTCCGCAATTATATTCCCTCCTACAAGTGGGTGGTCAACGGAGGCTGGAATATTGCGGATTGTGTTTCGCGTTCCTACGACTTGGAAGGAATGGACGTTGGCGTGGTAGGCGCAGGCCGGATCGGGCGTTCCGTCCTCAAAAGGCTTAAGCCTTTTGACGTAAAACTCCACTATACGGATCAGCACCGGCTCCCGAAGGAAGTGGAAGAAGAGCTTGGAGTTCAATTCCACCCGGACGTCGAGTCGCTTGTACGAGTGTGCGACGTGATCTCCATTCACTGTCCCTTGCATGCGGGTACGGAAAACCTCTTCAATGAAAAATTGATCAGCAAAATGAAACGAGGGTCCTACATCGTCAATACTGCTCGTGCCCGCATCTGCGATCGGGATGCGATTGTCAAAGCGCTAGAGACCGGCCAGCTTGCCGGATATGCGGGTGACGTCTGGTTCCCACAACCCCCGCCGATGAACCACCCATGGCGATGGATGCCCAACCACGCAATGACTCCTCACATTTCGGGGTCAACTCTCTCAGCACAGGGGCGCTACGCCGCTGGGGTTCGAGAGATCCTGGAATGCTGGTTGGAAGGGCGGCCAATTCGAAACGAGTACCTGGTCGTTCACGAGGGAAAACTTGCCGGTGTAGGGGCACACTCCTACAAGGTGTAACGTCAACGCCGGTGGCCGACCATCGCGGGATCATCCCCGCCGGTTCCTCCGCAGTTTTGGCCTGCCCTCTCCGACCCAACGCAAGGAGAGGGCAGGCTTTTTTTAAACCGTTCGGGCCGGACTCTCGGTTTCCAAGCGATGATCGAGGAAAATCAGAGACCCATGGAAGATCTTTTGCACGACAAAATCTTTTCCCTTTTGCTTCCCTCTTTTCTCTTCCTTCGTTTCTCGATCCTCCGCAAAGAACCTTGCGATTGAAATCGAGGGGGGAGGAATGGCGGGTGCGTCCAGGGTGCACCATGCGGTGTAGAAGGTTGCAAATGATCGAGATGGTCACCAACCGCAATGGCGTCGATCCAACGGTCTAGCAAGGGATCTGGTGTCCAAAGGATTGGTGCGACGTGTTGACCGGAGCCGCGGCTACGCCAACGGGAGCAATACTGGATACGATGTGCACTGAACGTGGCTAGCCGATGATCTCCCAGGAGATCCAACCAGATGACGTTGACCTGTTTGTTCGCATCCAGGCCGCCGTCGCCGTGGTCAATGCCGTTAAGGTGCTCAAAGGCGTCACGGCGAGCCGGCGGTTCCATCGTTTCTTTGAACGGAAGAAGCGGTTATCCGGTGGCAAGCTGTAGCCTCCGTGGTACTACGTTGCCACGGCGAACAATATGAGCACTAAGACCGTCCGCTCTCCCTCCGAGGGTTCTTGGCATGTCACCGGAAGGCGATGAACTATGATGGGGACGGCGTCGATCCAACGCGATAGTATGGCAGAGCAACCAAGATCGCTTACTGCACTCTGCTCGGCCTACGCCGACGCTTGCAACCGGCCCGTCCCCGTCACGCGCAAGCATTCTGTCTGGGATAGGGTGACCCTGGAGGAGCGTACCTACCCCACGCCGCACTTCGGCTACGCCGTTGGGCGCCCAGATGTGCTACAAGGCCATTTTTACGGTGTGCAACGCCTACAGGGCAAAAGAAGACATCGGGATGTATCAGGAAGGACGCGCCCGTTCCGGCCATCCCGTTCGACCACGCCAGCGTGCACTTCGACAAGCGCACGTACACCATGGAGGGTGAGACCGTCTCACCTTACACGATCGATGGATGCAGGAGCGTCCCGCTGCGTCTGCGACAGGATGTGGTATCGGAAGCTCATCGTTAAAACAAAAAATCGCCATGCTCTGGCATGCGGCCTTACGCGGGGCATGGCTCTCGGGCAAAAGAACCTCGCCGCCATAAGGACAGGGAAGAAAACCTTTGGCGGCGGAAAAGTTGCGCGACAAGCCGGACTTGCTCCCTTGCCCTGCGTCGTCGTTTTCCGCCCAACGGGAGCCACAGCGCGAGACAAAAGCTCCAGCAAGTCTCCGGCAAAAAGATGCGGCGCGTTCGGCACATCAACCCCGAAACGGGTGGAAACATCGTCCAGGCCCCCATCGAGGTGGGATCGCTAGGATCGTGACGGAAGACTGCAGGAACATTCGCAACCGGAGGAAGGCCCGCCAGCACGTGTGCGCCCGTTGGCACCTCTGGGCATGGCGGCAGCTGCCGTCATCCTTTGTCGACTACGTCGATCTGGCCTCCACCAGGCAGAGCTAGTTGTGTTGTGAAAGTCCGGAAAAACGCTCGGGACATCGTTTCAATGTGTCCTCACCGTGTTCTCCGGGCACACAGTGATGTGAACGCAAGTCGGAAGATTGCCAGGATTGGTTTGAGGCCGCAGCTTCGCCAAGGACGGCTGTAAACAACGCCTGACGTTGGAAGCACGGGGAGGGCCAATCATCTCTGCGCTCTACAAGAAAGCCTGGGGACTTCCGCCGCGGGTTGTCTACCCCACGAAAGAGAACAAAGGGCGGGCTTGTAGCCAATAGAAAAAAACGCCTTTCCTTTTTTCCGGAGGAAAAGAAAAAAGAGCTTCTCCATTACACTCCCCGAAGCGAGCTAGCCTTCCTTTGGGAATACCCTAAAAAGTTTTTTTTCCTCTCGTCACACCGCATACCTCTTTACTTCTTTTCAACCAAAAGAGAACCTCGCCAGAAGCTTACTCCAAGAACGCGGCACGGGAACCACGGGATCTGACCTGTCCGAAAACCCGCGCTTTCGGGTCGTGGGGCTGCATGATCCGTCGCTTTATCGTACGAGCGTGGCGCAAACGGCAGCAATCCCACAGGCCAAAGGCACCAAACGCGCCCGACGCGTCGTGAAACGGTTCCGCAGGGGAAAATCTTGCACCCTCCCTATCACGGGTGGCCGCCTATCGGGCTATCGCTTTGGGTCATTCCTCATGGAGACACAAAATTTCACGCCCGGCCACCGGCCTGGGCGCCAGAACAGGCTTGCGGCTTGGGGCACAAGTTCATGACCCTACGGAAGGCAAGTTCTAGGCGAGCCTGGCCAAAGCCTTCCTTCGCTTTGCAGGTTTTTTGCTGCCAAAGCTCGACCAACAAAGGCAAGCTCCGGTTCGTGCCATAAACCCGAGGTAACGTAACCCCACGCCATACTTCAAGGCCTATTGCTCCCTTGCTTTCAGGGAAGAATGGATCTCACAAAAGGCCGAGCTTGCAGCCAAGGCTCGGAAAAACGCCATTGGGAGAGCTTTACTTGGGCTTGTCCCTTCCGTACGCTCGGCCCGTTCTACAGGACGCTTCGCGGACAGGGTGGGATTCGAACCCACGAGGCGGGAGGTCCCGCCTAGCGATTTTCAAGACCGCCCCGTTCAACCACTCCGGCACCTGTCCTCGCAATATCCTATTGAACATACAGTGATTCTTGTCTTTTCGCTGGCCTGCCAGGCCGGACCGGACCTGCGGAACCCCGGTCCTTGAGCACGGTTCGCAATACCTCCGCTACCGGGAAAGGCAAAAAGCCGCCTCCAGGTAAGCGTCGAACCTTTCGTGGCCCGCGCTAGGATCCGCGCGAAATGCTACCCGGCTCGTCAACCTTTTCTGCGTTTAGCTCCAGAATATTGCCATCGGGATCCTGAAGAAAAATCTGAGGAAAACCTGCAATACTATCTCGAATCACCAGAATCTTTCGCTCGGGGTCAGGAGAGTCAGGCGAAAACCCCCGTTCTGCAAGCCAAAAGAGAGCTTGAGAGAAGCTACGCACGCGGATCGCTACGTGAGCACTCCGCGAGGTTAACACCTGGCGCTTAGATGGAACCTGGGAAGGGTCGACAATCAAGTGGAGAGACTCCTCTCCTAGCCCATACCAAGCCCCCGGAAATGGAAAAGAAGGCCTTGGAATGGGCGTGAGCCCTAAGGAGTCCTCATAAAACACGCGAGCGCGTTCCAGGTCTCTGACGAGGAGAGTTACATGGTGAAGGCCGATGACATCAAGCATAGAAACACCTCGCTTCCAGTTAGCGTCTTTCGTTTCCTGTTTCGTTTCATCCTGGTAGCCCGTCGGTCCGGATGGGTCTTTTCCAAAGCTCTCTCCGAGTAGCCAGCTCTTGTAGCTTCTGCCGGCGCCAAAGACTTACACAAGAGAAAACCTCTCCCCACAACGGAGGCCTTTTCCCTACGTAATCGCGTCCATCTCCTCCACCGTAACAAACCGGTAATCGAGCGCCTTAATGGATTGGATCAAAAGGGCCGTGGTTTCCACCACGCTAGCGGCATCAAATACGAGTTCCCGACTACCTGAAGATTCCCCATCGTGGAGAGCTATAATCGCCCCCGGACAAAGCTCCCTCAGTACACGCCGTTGGACCACCCACGGCTCTTCCTTCCATCCCCTCGGAAGAAGCTGTTGGCCAGGAAGGATCGAGCATAGCACAACTCGTAAACCTTGTTGTTGCGCCAATCGAACGACCCTTCGATCACACGCCCCATGAGGCGGTCGAAAGTACCAAACGGCACCCGTAGGTTCCAAAAGCTCTGTGAGCACTTTTTGGCACATTTGGAGATCCGCGCAAAGTGCTGAATCGGACAGTCGCGTAAACTTGCGATGCCAGTATCCGTGGAGACCGATCTGGTGGCCTTTTCGGTGGGCCTCCAAGACCGGCTTTGGATAAAGGCTCACGCGACTCCCAAGCACAAAAAACGTTGCCCGCACACCTTCCGCCTCAAGAAGCTTCAGCAAGGCAGCTGTAAAACGACTGGGCCCATCGTCAAACGTCAAAGCCACAAGGCGTTGGCGCGTTTTTCCTTCCCAGAGAATTTCCGGAAAACGCCGCTTTTTGGCCCGAATGAGCCACGGCATGAGATAGGGAGCACGAAAGGTCATCACCAACCGTGCAAATCCTACCCAAAGACTGCGACAACCTCCAAGACACTCGTTCCGCTCAATCATTCCTTCGAACAAAAGGAAAAAGACCTCTCCATCTAGGGAGAAACAAAAAAGGCGGGCTCTTGACCCTGGACTTCCGGCAAGGGATATTACAGTTAAAAAAATTCCTACAGGACGAAAATCGGCGAATGCCCAGGGAAAGTTCAGCTCGTCCAGACCCGACCATCATGGTGATTTTCGGGATTGGGGGAGATCTCACGTGGCGCAAGCTTTACCCTGCCCTCTACAACCTCGCTCTTGATGATCAGCTACCCGACCGGTTTGCTGTGGTAGGACTCGACAAAAAACATTTTTCCACAGAGGACCTTCGTGCACGCTTGCGAGACGGCGTCGAACGGTTTTCGCGGCGAAAAGGGATTCAAGAGGACGTGTGGACGGAACTGACACGCCACTTGGAATTCTTGCCCGGGGATTTTGCGGATCCTCAAACCTACAACGCTCTCCGGGAACGCCTGGAACAGATCGAAAAAGACTGGGGAGATGTGAGGGCCAATCGCATCTTTTACTTAGCTGTACCCCCTTCAGTGGTCGAACCAATCGCCTTAGGGTTGGGAGCTGCCTGCCTGGCCTCCGATCGGCAGCGAGCCAGGATAGTGGTTGAAAAGCCCTATGGGCACGACCTGGAGTCGGCTCGCTATTTAAACAACATGCTCCGGAAGATTTTTGAGGAGTCTCAGATCTACCGGATCGATCATTATCTTGGAAAAGACACGGTACAGAACATCCTTGTGTTCCGCTTTGCTAACGCCCTTTTTGAGCCGATTTGGAATCGTCACTACATCGATCATGTCCAAATCACGGTTGCGGAACAGCTCGGCGTGGAACATCGTGGCGCGTACTATGAAAAGGCGGGGGCCCTCCGCGATATGATTCCCAACCATCTCATGCAAATTCTATCCTTGGTCGCGATGGAACCTCCCGTTTCATTTGATGCCGACGAGATCCGGAATAAGAAAATCGATGTGCTCCGAGCCGTTCGTCCCATTGCAGCCAAAGAGGTTCATCGTTTTGCGGTCAGGGGTCAGTATGGAAGCGGGTGGATCCGGGGAGAGAAGGTTCCCGCTTACCGCGCCGAACCGGGGATCGCACCAGACTCCAACACTGAAACCTACGTGGCTTTGAAGCTTTTCGTCGACAACTGGCGCTGGCAAGACGTTCCCTTTTACATGCGAACCGGTAAGCGATTGGCCGTTCGGGCTTCCGAAGTCGTGATCCAGTTCCGGCCTGTGCCCCACAACGCTTTCCCTTCGGAGCTGGCGCTAGCCTGGCAACCCAACCGGATTGCGATTCAAATCCAGCCGCAAGAAGCCATCTTTGTCCGTTTCCAAGCCAAACAGCCGGGACTCACAACTCGTCTAGCGCCTGTGGATTTACGCTTTGACTATCGGGAGGCTTTCCGGACCCAACCGCCAGAGGCCTACGAAACCTTGCTGCTCGATGTGATGGAAGGGGATGCAACCCTTTTCATGCGACAGGACCAGGTGGAAATCGTCTGGAGCATCGTGACGCCGATCCTGGAAGCATGGGAAGCTGCTCCTCCGATCGATTTCCCCAACTACCAGGCAGGAAGCTGGGGCCCGGAAGCAGCCGAAGTGCTCATTGCTCAGGACGGCCGGAGCTGGATCCATCCGGTGCCACTGGCTGAGGACGATTCCAACGGAGAAACCTCCACGGAGGAGTGAACTTCTGCCACGGGCGTTTTGGGCGCCACTTGCCTGGAAGCTTTTCTTGCGTCTTGCAAAGGTTGTACAATTCAGGGATCCCCGGGTCGTCCTTCCTCGGCGTCTTCGCCCGGATGTACTGGGATAGCGGGAGCCACCGGCTCCTCTTTTGGGGGAGACAGCTTTCTCTCTTGGCCGGGGGGAGTGGTGGGTGGGGCGGCAATCACAAGGTAGGATAAACCCGCAGCACCGTGACACGATGTGCAGGCTCCGCAGAGTTCCTGGTAGCCTGCGGCAAACTGAACGGCATTCTTCTCTTTGACGGCAAGCTCCACGCTGTTTAATGGGCCAAGGAGAGTTTCTTTAACCATCTCTTCGGTTGCCTTGGGCAACTTCGGATAGCGCGGATAGAGTTTTTCAAGCTCCTCCAGCCACTCCCGTATCTCCGCCAGTTCGAACGAGGCACGCTCCCATTGTCCCGTGGAACCGGCTTCCCACAGTCTTTGGTGATGCTGATAGATCCCATCCATAAGCTCTCCAAAACCCGGGCGATACTGAGTAGCTTCCAAAGCAAGGATTCGTTTCTCCAATTGATGAACACGCTCGGCCAGTCCTTGAAGTTTTTCCTCGTTCTCACGGAAGCGCCTGCGGATAACTGCTGGGTCTTCCGGAGCCGAGCATCCCCCAAAGATCAAAGAAAAAAGGAAAACCGCTACCCACCGACACCGAAAGGCCCCGGTGCCTTTTTGTAAGACACGCTTAGGGGAAACTGCCATGGGAAAGCCCAACCAAGGACTACTGGGTTCGCCAAAAAAGCCTGCCTCTAAAAAGCTTCTCAAAAAAGAAAGAGTTTTCTTTTTCTCTCCGCCCTTGGCGCCTTTTTCAACGAGGTGCCCCTTTCGGCTTATGCCAAACGGTCACCTCGGCAACGCACCACTGATATTTTCTTACGTGTTCTCGTAGAAGAAAGGGAAGATCCTTTCTTTGGACAAGCTCAAGCGAAACCCCCAGCCTTTTTTGAAGCTCCCCAAATCCGGGTACTAACCATTTTTCCTTCGGCGTATAGGTGCAAAGCCAGGTGTAGGGAGAAGAAAGCGCAAGCCATCCCCCCGGCTCCACGGCCCTCTCCAGCTGAACCAAAAGGAGACCCGGGTCTTGCACGCGATCCAAGAGATTCCATGCTACAACCAGATCGAACTGGCCCAGCCGAGGAAGAAGCTCCAGAGCGTCGCCGCAAACAAATCGAACCCGTTGCCGATCGAGCTCGGGAGGAACGCAAAACTCTACCTTTTCCGTTTGATCCCCTTCTACAAGGATAGGCGCCTCCAGTTTGCCTTCTTCCTGCAACCGGCACGCAGCTTCGATAAAAACGCGAGAACGATCCAGCGCCACTACTTCCCGGCAGAATCGACCGAGCTCAAAGGCACTCCTACCCACCGCGCAACCTACGTCACATCCTCGGGCATTTTCAGAAAGGGGAAGCTCGGCGACGACCTCTCGGACACAACGTGCAGGAAAATCGAGCGAATCCCTGGGACCAAAGGGATACGGCAGCTGCAAAGACGGCGGACCGTAATGAAAAAGGAGATACTGCCCCAGGGCCAGCTGAGTTTCGTAGAATTCTTCCATGCCAAAAGGCTAAGCCAGAAGCGACAAAAGATACGGTGCCGGGGAGTAGTGGGTAAGAAGTACGGTTTTCTGGCCCTGCCGCTCCATCACGACCTGGAGAAGGTCGATTTCCGGGGTCTTAAATGGCGCGTAGAGAATATCGTCATGGGTTGCGTTTCTTTTGATCCGGAACTTTTCCGGAGAAACCTCGCCGCCCAAGTGATCGTTCCTTCCCAGGGCAAGGTGGATCGTGCCAAGAATCTTCTCATCCTGGATGTCCCTACCCGAAGGCGGATATGGCTGCGTTCCAAAACCCAATTCCCCGATCACCCCGGCAGCCGCGTCAACACGGATCTTCTCGTTTAAAAGATCGACCCCTTGTCTATCCCCTCGCAGAAGCGAAAATTCTACTACCCTTCCCCCTTCCGCCCGTGCAACAGCTACCGTTCCGTCCTCCAGCCGAATGGGAAATTCACCCTGAGCTCCTGTCGGAACAAAGTAGACCTCTCCCGCGGGAAGATTGACCACATCAGGATGCTTTCCACGACAGATCCCATGGCTTTTCTGTGCCTCTTGCCCGGAGGTCGCAAGGGAAAGGAGAAACACCTGGTCACCCACTCGGAACTCTAATGTAAAAACGTCCGCGCAAGTTAATCCTTTGCGCAATTTTTCCGTACTGCGACTTACTTCCTCATAATCCGCCGAAAGCCCTGTCTCTAGGATGATCTGGTTGAGTCCATGTAAGGTTGCTCCCCGGAACCCAAACTGTTTGGCTTTAGCGGTCAGGGGTGCCGTTGCGGAGAAGCTAGAGAAACAAAGAAAAATATCGTACGAGGGATAGATGTGTTCATCAAACCAGTAACGACGCCCTTCCAAATCGTAGGCATCCTCGGGAAGGTCTAAATTACTTCCGCCAGTGGTGCGGTACGCATACAATTGTCCGCCAGAAAGTCCAAACTCTTTCAAAAGGCCGTTGTGTAAGCCAAGATAGAAAACCTCGTAGCCATAGCGCTGCGGGACAAGCGCAGGATGATTGAGGAAAGGAAGCTTTGGAAGGTCTTGTGGTTCGGGAAGATCGATGAGGAGTGCCAGTCGCTCGCCCGGCTGGGGATCGAAAACGGTGCGCAAAAGCCTGCCAAGATCAAATGGGGGATACGTCGACGAACCCATAGAATCATCCTCCTGTGGAAGTTGATACAACAAGACCCCTCCCGTGCACCTACTCCCCCGCTACTCCGGGTGAGATAGCCAAGAAAAAAAGCACAGGCGGCGCGGTCTTTCGTGCTATCAAGTTAGCCAACCGGCCAGGCGCTAGCAAATGCTAACAAGTTTGCAAAGGAGAACTTCGTTCCCGGCGGCAAGGCAAATCAAGCCCTTCTCTTCCTGATCCCGCCACGCTCCCAACCCAAACAAGCCCATGGTTCACTTTGGCTTGATAGGAGAATCTTCCCCCACAAGGTCAATTGGGGAAAAAGCCGGGCGCTATTCGACTTGGGCTAGCTGGCGACGCCCAGCCCCGTCCCTCTGCTGGGGCTCATCGGACGAGCCAATGGGGTAAACCCCTTGAACGAATCGCAGAAGGATTTCTTGCTTGAGTTTTTTCCTCCGGCCAAGATGCCGGCGGACCAGCTGCACAATTTCTTCCACTTTTTCGCTTGCTGACACGACCTCAAGCTTCGTCATCGTGCTAAAGTCCCCATCTCTCTGTTCCCAGCGGTTATGCAACGACTTTCGGTTCATCCCCGGCCAAACGCGAACCCGCGTAAGAAAGACCTCCACGTTAGGCAATGACTCAAGCATCTTCCCAAGATGGGGCGCCTCATGAGCCGGCACAATACATTCCAGTACAATCACTGAGGCACCGTTGGGGAACATCGTACTTCCGGCTTAGCAGGATTTATGCCACTTCATCCCTTTTTCGCTTACTTCCTCTCGACAAGAGAAAAAACGAGTTTTTTTCTTGCTTTTGCGTAAATTTTCGGTCTTCTCGAGGATACTTTATCGCATTAACCATGAGGGTCGACCCGAATGGCCATTTTTGGGACTTTTAAAGACCTTTCTTTTCCCGATGTTATCGCATTAGTTGCGAAGGATTCGGGCATCCTCAAAGTTTACCACCCTCGGTGTCGCCTGACCTACGAACTCCGAATCCGTAATGGCACCCTGGTGGGCATGACCGTTGGGGGGCGACCCGTGGAAAATACCCCTGCTCTTCGCCAGTACATGATGGAAATCGCCTTGGAGGAAAGCGCCGAGTTTTCTTACGAGCGCGTCCCCTTACCGCGCGAGCCAGCTGAGTTTGACTTGCCGGTGGAGCGGCTTGCCGGTTCATGCCTCGCAGCCCTTTCCGAACCTGATCCCTTTGTCGACCACTTGCCCCATCCCGACACGGTCTTTGTAGTCAACGAAGACGCAGAAGCTTGGCTCGAAGACGATTTATTTGACTTCTGGTGCAAAGTCTACCCGCTTTTGCAGGCGGGAGCTTCCGGATCCCAGATTCAAAAGGCGCTGGGACTAGACCTTCAAGAAGTCCTTTTTCAACTCTTTAAACTTCGGGCACTCGGTCTTATCATCCCTTACCGCCAGTTCGAAAAGAAAGCGCACAAGATCCAACCGGAACAGGGCGTTCTCCCCCACGCGCCCTCAAGGCCAAATCAACCGGACGCGGCACAACCCAGAACGCGGCCCCATGCGTCTATTGGCCGCAAAAAAGGATGGATCGGGCGTCTTATCGCGGCCCTGACCCGGCGCTGGTGCAATGTATGAAAACATCGGTTAATACCCTACCCATCAAAATCCTCGTCTCCGGACCGTTCGGTGCTGGAAAGACGACGTTTATCCGTACCCTGAGCCAAACGGAGGTTGTTGATACCGAAGCCCTATGCACGGATGGATCCATCAAACCCACGACAACCGTGGCCCTGGATTTCGGGACCATTCAGACGGAAGAAGCTCTCATTCATCTCTATGGGACTCCCGGTCAAGAGCGCTTCGTTTACATGTGGGAAGTGCTCTGCGAGGGAGCCTGTGGTCTTATCCTATTGGTTTCCGGGAAACATCCGGGACAATTTTCGCAAGCACGAAAAATCCACGATTTTATCCTCTCCCGGCTTCCCTTGCCGTTTGTCGTGGGAGTGACGCATCAGGATCTTCCTCGGGTGTGGCGACCGCCCGAAGTCGCGGGCTATTTTCAACTGGAAGAGGACCAGGTTCTGGGGCTAGATGCTCGGGTGGCCCCCAGCTCCTGGGCTCTGCTGCAGCGCCTTTTGGAAAAGCTTTGCAAAAGCTAGTTGCCAAAAGGTTTCAAAACTGACTACTGTTAGCCCCCCACGTTGGGTGACGGCTCGAAAAGCATTGACAGAAAATGAGAAAGAAGACACGCCTCAGAAGGAAAAGCTTGGAAGGTGTTTCTTTCCTAGCAGGAGTGTAACGCGGTTTTAGTTCTGGTCGTTTGTATCCCGGAAAAGAAAGGAGTTAGTAGTCATGGCATTAGCTGATGAACTGAACGAAATTCTCAACGAGATTCGCAGTGCTTTACCGGAGGTAACCGGTGCCATCGTGGCCACTTCGGATGGCCTTTCTATCGCGCATTCCTTAAGTGGCGGTGATCCAACTCGTGTGGCAGCCATGGTGGCCACAGCTCTCGGCTTGGGAAAACGGATCTGTGACACGCTGGGAGGAGGCCAGTTTAGCGAAGCTTCGGTGGTGGGAACCGGTACCCAAATTTTTGTCTACGCCGCCGGAACCAAAGGAGTCCTCTCTCTTATGGCCCGTCCCGGGGGGAACGTGGGTCTCATTCACCTCATTGCTCGAGATGCAGCGCAAAAGATCGCAACTCTTCTCCAATAGGAGGAAGCTTTTGCTTTCCAAAAGAGAGTCCAAGAACTCCGACAAGAGGGAGTGGCTA